>NZ_JBIVJB010000160.1:0-5660 GCF_044750025.1 Pseudomonas sp. NPDC088885
ACGTTGAGGTCGTGGTGCGCCACTTCCCAGATGTAGCGCAATTGTTGAAGCTTCATATGTATCCCTCAAAGCAGGTAGACGCCACGGGCATCAGCGACGGTATATAACTATATTAATGGTTTGAAGAATAAATCTAGAACTTTTTTGTCAAAGTGCCATTATTCTGCTTCAGCGATCCTCACTGCGCCGACGCTCAACCAGCGGCACCAGATAAACCGGCACCTTCGATAACTGCAGAACCCGCGCCGCCGTTCGCCCCAACGGCGTTTCCGCGCCAACCCCATGGCTATGACTGCCAACGATCAGCAAGTCGACAGAGAGCTTCTGCACCTGGTCGAGAATCACCTGTGACGGATCACCCTGCAGCACGCGCACTGCGCGAATGCGCTGCAAGTCTTGTTCGCCTTCATCGCCCAATTCTTCACGAAAGCTTTCCAGCACCCGCTGCTCGATATTGGCGATGACTGTTTTCAGACCTTGGCTATGAAATTCGTTCAATGCCTGCTCATCGAGATAGCTCTGCAACACCGATTCGGCGAACAGCCCCATCGGCTCCACCGCGTGCACCACGTACAGGTCAGCATTGAATGTTCGCGCCAACGCCAGGGCATGCTGCATCACTAACGGTGCGTACAGACCGAGGTCAGTGGCATACAGCATCGAACGAATCATATGACCTCCTCGCAAGCCAACATGGCGGAGATTTGATTCAGCTTAGCAGTGCCTTGGCGACTACGACGTGCGGCGCAACGTCTTGAACCGTTTGGGCTTTAGACCGCTGGTTCGTTGCTGATGCCGTGGGGGACATGGCCCGTGGCAACCACTTCGCGGGCAGCCTCGCAATGCCCGGCCTGATCGTCGAAAAACACGTCAGCGGCGAACGCTTCGAGGAACGCCGATTTGGTCAGACCACCGAGGAACAGCGATTCGTCGAGACGAATATCCCACTCGCGCAACGTGCGAATGACCCGCTCGTGCGCCGGTGCCGAACGCGCGGTAACCAGCGCCGTGCGGATCGGGCAATCGTCATCGGGGAATTCGCGCTGGAGCAAATTGAGTGCAGCCAGAAAGCCTTTGAACGGGCCGCCACGCAACGGTTCGCGGGCTGATTCGCGCTCCTTGGCCTGAAACGCTTCCAGCCCGCCGGACTGATACACACGCTCCGACTCGTCGGAAAAAATCACCGCGTCACCATCGAAGGCGATGCGCAATTCATCGCTGGCGGCACGGCTGGCGCCACCGGACAGAATGGTTGCGGCGGCGAAACCAGCGTCCAGCGCCGCACGCACATCTTCGGCATGGGTTGACAGAAACAGATCACAACCAAAGGCTTTCAGGTACGGATAAGGACTGCGCCCGCCGACAAACGCCGCGCGGGAAATCGCCAGTCCGTAATGGTGAATCGAGTTGAACACGCGCAGGCCAGTGTCGGCGCTGTTGCGCGAGACCAGAATCACCTCGACCCGTGCGCGGCCGAGGCGACTGTTGAGTGCCAGGAGTTTTTCCACCAGCGGGAAGGCATCGCCGGGCGCGAGAATCTCGTCTTCGTGTTCGATCTGATATTGCCGATAGGCTTCGACGCCGCTCGACAGATACACCTTGTGGCTCTCGCTCAGGTCGAACAAGGCCCGCGACGAAATCGCCAGCACCAGTTTGTCATCGATGTTCTTGGCCATGCGTTCCCCCGCCCCTTACAAAAAACCGAGCTAAACGTTGCGTCGGTCGATAAAGCTTAAATTGCGGTACAGCGCTTCGATACGCGGCAAGTCACAGCCTGCCGCTTTCGCTGCCGCAAGAGGTCGAGCGTAGATCGCTTCGAGTTCCAGCGGACGCTTGTGTAAAAAATCGTGGTACATGCTCGGCCAGTAGTCGGGCATTTTCTCGGTCATCATCAACAGAAAACCGGCGTAACCGGGCGGCATGTCGTGGCCGCAGGCTTTGGCGCCCTCAACCACTTCGGCCATCAATGCCTGGATGTGCGCGCGGCTGTCGGCATCGGCCATCAACGGCGTGGTGCCCGCGCCGAGCAATACCGAGAGACCGTTGTAAGGGATATTCCAGACCAGTTTCTGCCAGCGCGCCTGGTGCAGATTGGGCATCGCTTGCGAATCAAGACCGGCGGTACGGAACAGCTCGGCGCCCTGCTCGACGATCGCCATGCGCGCGACATCATCAATCGCCGAGCCGCTGTGATAACCGACGTTGACCGCGCCGAGCGCCTGATGCGTCACCAGACCCGGCCCCTCGCGATGCACGCAGATCAGACACAGACCACCGAGCAGATGCAACGAATCAGGCAACAGCGCACGCAAACTGTCTTCGACATCCAGACCGTTTTGCAGCAACAGCACCTTCGCATCCGGCTTGGCGGCTTGAATGATTGCCGGCGCCAGATCAGCGTTGCTGGTGGTTTTTGCGCCCACCAGCAGCCAGTCACACTTAGGCATGTCTTCGGCTGACGAATAGGCTTGCGCCGGGTTCAACGTCATCTGGCCATGCACCGCGCTGTTCACCTGCAAACCGCGCTCGGCGACTGCCGAGAATTCGCTGCGCAACAGAAAGTGCACATCAAAACCGGCTCGCGCCAGCATCACACCGTAAAATCCGCCGATTGCGCCGGTACCAATAATCCCGATCACCGGCTTATTCACTGCCGCCATCATGGCAACTCCTCTGCAATTCGACCCAGCGCCTGCGCCAATGCTTGGTTAAGTGCATCGGCGGTCAGGCGTGAGTGCACCGCCCCAAAGAACTCGCCGTCGCGCACTACAAATAGCGCCGGCAAATGAAAGACCTGATAACGCTCGACCAAACCACCGTTGTCGCCGGCGTCGATCCAGCATAAGCGATCGGCCGCCAGCGCCATCCCCGGCAATACTTCGCGGGCATAGCGGCAACTCGCGCAGCCGACACTGGTGAAAATCACCAGGGAAACGCCGCTCATCGCCAGCAGCCGTTGGTCGGCGTCGAAATCGGTCAGTTCGGATTCGACCACTATACTGGGGGAAACAATGTCAAATGGCCGACACAGGGAGTCTGTGCTCATGGGACGTTTCATTCCTCATCCGGACGAGGTGCCGGTTGAATTAACCTTGCTCAAGCCTGAATGTATTTCCAGGCAACAGCTGCACACTATCAGCCTCGGCGGCATCGCTTGCAATTACCACCGTGCCTGGCGCCATGGCACGGCGCTGCAAGTGCGCATGCCGACGCTCAACACCGACATCTGTTATCCGGGCTACGTGGCGTGGTGTTTGCGGCGTAAAAAAGGTTATCTGGTGGGCATCGCCTTTACCGATGAGCAGACGCTGTTCAGCGCACGAATGGGTGAGCAGGTGTGTCAGATCGAGCGCTACTGCCGCATGAACGAAACCCACGATGATCTGCGGGAAATTCAGGCTGTGGCCCTGCAATGGGTCGAGCAACACGCCGATGAGTTCTCCCATGACAGCGTGCGCAAGGCTTTTGCGCAGCCAGCGCTGGACTAAAGCACCTTTTGCCCATTGTCGAGCAGGCGCTTTACGCGCTAAGGTTCCGCTCCCCGACGCGCTTAAATCTGCTGTGCTCCGCCGCGCGGGGATCGCTGGCGGCCGGCACCCGTGACCTGACGAGTAAACGATGGCTGATTTACCGATCAACGACCTAAACGTCGCCTCTAACGAGACCCTGATCACTCCTGATCAGCTCAAGCGTGATATCCCTCTGAGCGACGCCGCGCTGCGCACCGTCACCAAGGGCCGCGAAGTCATTCGCAACATTCTTGATGGCACCGACCACCGTCTGTTCGTAGTGATCGGCCCGTGCTCGATCCACGACATCAAGGCTGCTCACGAATACGCCGATCGCCTGAAGGTGCTGGCGGAAGAAGTCTCCGACACCCTGTATCTGGTCATGCGCGTGTATTTCGAGAAACCGCGCACCACCGTCGGCTGGAAAGGCCTGATCAACGATCCGTACCTGGACGACTCGTTCAAGATTCAGGACGGCCTGCACATCGGTCGCCAGTTGCTGCTGGATCTGGCCGAAAAAGGCCTGCCAACCGCCACCGAAGCCCTCGACCCGATCTCCCCGCAGTATCTGCAGGATCTGATCAGCTGGTCGGCCATCGGCGCGCGCACCACCGAATCGCAGACTCACCGTGAAATGGCTTCCGGCCTGTCCTCGGCGGTCGGCTTCAAGAACGGCACCGACGGCGGCCTGACCGTGGCGATCAACGCCTTGCAGTCAGTCTCCAGCCCGCACCGTTTCCTCGGTATCAACCAGGAAGGTGGCGTGTCGATCGTCACCACCAAAGGCAACGCCTACGGCCACGTGGTGCTACGCGGTGGCAACGGCAAGCCGAACTACGATTCGGTCAGCGTTGCCCTGTGCGAACAGGCGCTGAACAAAGCCAAGATCAAGCCGAACGTGATGGTCGATTGCAGCCACGCCAACTCCAACAAGGATCCGGCCCTGCAACCGCTGGTGATGGAAAACGTCGCCAACCAGATCCTTGAAGGCAACCAGTCGATCATCGGCCTGATGGTCGAAAGTCATCTGAACTGGGGCTGCCAGGCGATTCCGAAAGACCTCGCCGATCTGCAATACGGCGTGTCGATCACCGATGCATGCATCGACTGGTCGGCCACCGAGACCACCCTGCGCAGCATGCACGCCAAGCTCAAAGACGTGCTGCCGAAACGTCAGCGCAACTGATCGAGGTTTCGCAGGCATAAAAAAACGCCGGGCAATGCCCGGCGTTTTTGTGTGTGCGATTCAGATCTTAGCGGCGCGGCGCTGGTGGCGCTCCATATAGCGCTCGACGTAGGAGCACGACGGGATCACCGTGTAGCCCATTTCTTCGGCGTACTGCAGCGCGCTTTCGGTCAGCGCTGCCGCTATGCCTCGGCCACGCAGGGCGTTGGGCACGAACGTGCGATAGATATCCAGGGTCTGTTTCCCCAGATCCATATAGGTCAGATAGGCACGATGACCGTCCACATTGGTCTCGAACTGATGACCAGCCTGGTCATGGTGGATGGACAACGCCTCGCTCATCACTACTCCTCGCGGGTCTTGAATTCTGACCCTACCTTACCGATGTTTTTCCGGCGAAGGAACATCTACGCCACCCCGTGCCTGTTGGACACCGAGAAGAGCCACACCGATCTCGCGCAACCGAGCACCTGATAAATAGTAGGCACCATTGGCAAAAATGCTCAAGGTGCGCTCGTCATCAAGCCAGTTGACGGGGGTTGCTCCGATGGACGCAGGGGTGGCGTGGGAGAAGATCTTCCCGGGCCGCTCACCTGAACATTGCCGGATGTTGAGACTTAAGACGTGCAGCCTTTTTTAAAGTCACCTCAAGAAACATAAAGATAGGTGATGCACCACGCAGAATCGCAATGAAAGTATGGACGAATTGATATAGACAGACTTTAGCCAAGACTGCAAAAACAACCATCACAACGGGAACTTTTTCCCATTAACTCGCTCAGCGCGGGGCTTGTAGCTGTTTATTTTTTAAACAGCGCAGTTAAAAGTTGCTCGAAAAAGAATCAACGCCTACAATTTTTTTTGCATCTTGCGCTACGTCAGTTTACTTACTACAAGTAATGGGTAGTATGTACGCCGGCTATTTCCTCAATCGGAGGAGACAGTCACTTAATTGAAAGTCCTTG
>NZ_JBIVJB010000161.1:0-5619 GCF_044750025.1 Pseudomonas sp. NPDC088885
GGCCAAGAAAGCCGGCGATGAAATCGTTTCCTACAATTACTTCAAAGTAGGCGAAGGCATCGAGAAGCCGGTCGACAACTTCGCTGAAGAAGTTGCTGCCCAGCTGGCTGCCGCCAAGCAATAAGACAGTTTTCAACTGTCGCCCGAAAGAGGCTGCCCGCTTACGCGCGCAGCCTCTTTTCAGATGGGGTAGCCAATTTTTTATTGGTTTCCACTTGGAACTGACTTACAAAGCCATGTTCCGATGGCGCTGAAGCAGCGCCAAGCTAGAGTGAACGCCAGCTGTAAACAGCTCGCACAGAATTTTTTAATACGCCGCAGGAGAGATTCGCAATGGCTCAGCAGGGCAGTGGTTATCAGGCTCGCTATAAACGCATTCTACTCAAGCTTAGCGGCGAGGCCCTGATGGGCTCGGAAGAGTTCGGGATCGATCCGAAAGTACTCGATCGCATGGCGCTGGAAGTCGGCCAACTGGTCGGCATCGGTGTTCAGGTCGGTCTGGTGATCGGTGGCGGTAACCTGTTCCGTGGCGAAGCCCTGAGCAAAGCCGGTATGGATCGGGTCACAGGCGACCACATGGGCATGCTGGCCACTGTGATGAACGCCCTGGCCATGCGCGATGCGCTGGAACGTGCCAATATCTCGGCCATCGTGATGTCGGCGATTTCCATGGTTGGCGTAACCGATCACTATGATCGCCGCAAAGCCATGCGTCACCTGAACTCCAAGGACGTCGTGATTTTCGCAGCCGGTACCGGCAACCCGTTCTTCACCACGGATTCGGCAGCCTGCCTGCGTGCCATCGAAATCGATGCCGACGTCGTGCTGAAAGCGACCAAGGTCGATGGTGTTTACACCGCAGACCCGTTCAAAGACCCGCATGCCGAGAAGTTCGATCATCTGACTTATGATGAAGTACTGGATCGCAAGCTGGGCGTAATGGATCTGACCGCTATCTGCCTGTGCCGCGATCACAAGATGCCGCTGCGCGTATTCAACATGAACAAACCTGGTGCCCTGCTGAACATCGTCCATGGCGGCGCTGAAGGCACCCTGATCGAGGAAGGTCAACAATGATCAACGAAATCAAAAAAGACGCTCAAGAGCGCATGCAAAAATCCCTGGACTCTCTGGCTCACGCCTTTGGCCAGATCCGTACCGGTAAGGCTCACCCAAGCATTCTGGGCAGCGTGATGGTGCCGTACTACGGCGCAGACACTTCCATCACCCAGGTTGCCAACATCACTGTTAAAGATTCGCGCACCCTGCAAGTCGTGGCCTTCGAGCGCAACATGCTCGCCGCCGTCGACAAGGCAATCCAGAGCGCTGGCCTGAACCTCAACCCGACCAACCTCGGCGAGTTGTTGCTGATCTCCATGCCTGCCCTGACTGAAGAAACCCGTAAGGGCTTCACCAAGCAGGCGCGCAGTGCTGCTGAAGACGCTCGTGTTGCCGTGCGCAACATCCGTCGTGACGCGTTGGGCGAGCTGAAGAAGCTGGTCAAGGATAAAGAAATCAGCGAAGACGAAGAGCGTCGTGCAATCGCCGATATCGACAAGCTGACCAAGGATTCCGAAGCCATGATCACCAAGGCCACGGAAGAGAAAGAAAAAGACCTGATGGCCGTATAAGGGTCGAGCTTTTAATGGACAAGACCAAGCAGACTGCGCCGTCCGCGGTGCCGCGCCATGTCGCGATCATCATGGATGGTAACAACCGCTGGGCTAAAAAACGCTTTATGCCGGGTGTCGCCGGGCATAAAGCGGGCGTGGATGCTGTGCGAGCCGTCATCGAGGTGTGCGCTGAGGCCAAGGTCGAAGTATTGACCTTGTTCGCCTTCTCCAGTGAAAACTGGCAGCGCCCGGCCGATGAAGTCAGCGCCTTGATGGATCTGTTCTTCAAGGCATTGCGTCGTGAGGCCAAGCGCCTCAACGACAACAACATCTGCCTGCGCATCATTGGCGATCGCACGCGCTTCCACCCTGAACTTCAGGCGGCGATGCGCGAAGCCGAAGCAATGACTGCCGGTGCCAACCGTTTTGTTCTGCAGATCGCCGCCAACTATGGCGGCCAGTGGGATATCGCGCAGGCTGCACAGCGCCTGGCACGCGAAGTTCAGGCCGGGCATTTGCGTCCGGAAGACATCACTCCGGATCTGTTGCAAACCTGTCTGGTCACCGGCGATCTGCCGTTGCCGGACTTGTGCATCCGCACCGGTGGTGAGCACCGCATCAGTAACTTCCTGCTGTGGCAACTGGCTTACGCCGAGTTGTACTTCTCCGACCTGTTCTGGCCGGACTTCAAACACGATGCCATGCGCACTGCGCTGGCCGATTTCGCTTCGCGCCAACGTCGCTTCGGTAAAACGAGCGAACAGGTCGAAGCTGGAGCCCGGGTTTAATGCTTAAACAACGAATCATCACTGCACTGATCCTGCTGCCGATTGCCTTGTGCGGGTTTTTCCTGCTCGAAGGTTCCGGGTTTGCCTTGTTCATCGGTCTGGTCGTGACTTTGGGCGCCTGGGAATGGGCGCGTCTGGCGGGTTTCACCGGGCAAGCGTTCCGTGTGGGTTTTGCCGCCGTGGTCGCGTTCATGCTCTTCATCATGTACATCCTGCCCGGCCTTGCGCCGTGGGTGCTCGGTGCATCGGTGTTGTGGTGGGCAGTGGCGACTTATCTGGTGCTTACTTACCCTGCCTCCAGTGCTCATTGGTCCAGTGCGGCGACCAAGCTGGTGATCGGTCTGCTGATTTTGTTGCCGGCCTGGCAAGGTCTGGTGCAGATCAAACAGTACCCGCTGGGTAACTGGCTGATCATGGCGGTGATGGTGTTGGTGTGGGGCGCTGATATCGGCGCCTACTTCTCCGGCCGCGCTTTCGGCAAACGCAAACTGGCCCCACAGGTCAGCCCGGGCAAAAGCTGGGAAGGCGTTTACGGTGGTCTGGCATTGAGTCTGGTCATCACCGCCATCGTTGGTCTGGTGCGCGACTGGACAGTGGCCGAACTGCTCAAGGGCTTGATCGGCGCTGCGCTGATCGTCTTTATCTCGGTGGTCGGCGACCTCACCGAAAGCATGTTCAAGCGTCAATCCGGCATCAAGGACAGTAGCAATCTGCTGCCCGGGCATGGCGGTGTGCTTGACCGCATCGACAGCCTGACCGCCGCGATTCCAGTGTTTGCCGTGCTGTTGTGGATGGCCGCACCGTGAGCCGAGCCCAACAGATTACCGTTCTGGGGGCGACCGGTTCGATTGGCCTGAGCACTCTGGATGTCATCGCGCGTCACCCTGAGCGTTATCAAGTATTCGCCCTGAGCGGTTTCACTCGTCTGAGCGAACTGCTGGCCTTGTGTGTGCGTCACGTGCCGCAATTTGCCGTGGTGCCTGAAGTCGCCGCTGCCCGTGGTTTGCAGGATGATCTGCGTGCCGCGGGTTTGCCAACGCGGGTATTGGTGGGGGAGGAAGGCCTGTGTCAGGTCGCCTCCGCGCCGGAAGTCGATGCGGTGATGGCGGCGATTGTGGGTGCAGCGGGGCTGCGTCCTACATTGGCCGCCGTCGAGGCTGGCAAAAAGATTCTCCTGGCTAATAAAGAAGCGCTGGTGATGTCCGGTGCTTTGTTCATGCAAGCCGTGCGCAAAAGCGGTTCGGTGCTGTTGCCAATCGACAGCGAACACAACGCGATTTTCCAGTGCATGCCACAGGATTTTGCTCGTGGTTTGAGCTCGGTCGGCGTGCGAAGGATTTTACTGACAGCCTCTGGTGGCCCGTTCCGACAGACACCGATGGCTGAACTGGTGCATGTTTCACCTGACCAGGCGTGTGCGCATCCGAACTGGTCCATGGGTCGCAAGATTTCCGTGGATTCGGCCAGCATGATGAACAAAGGCCTTGAGCTGATCGAAGCCTGCTGGTTGTTCGATGCCAAGCCGTCGCAGGTCGAGGTGGTGATCCATCCGCAAAGCGTGATTCACTCGCTGGTCGATTACGTCGACGGCTCGGTGCTGGCGCAGTTGGGTAACCCCGACATGCGCACGCCGATTGCCAATGCGTTGGCTTGGCCAGAACGTATTGATTCCGGTGTGGCACCGCTCGATCTGTTTGCCATCGCGCGCCTGGATTTCGAAGCGCCTGATGAAGAGCGTTTTCCGTGCCTGCGTCTGGCGCGTCAAGCGGCGGAGGCGGGTGACAGCGCGCCGGCGATGCTCAACGCGGCTAATGAAGTGGCCGTGGCAGCGTTTCTCGATGGGCGGGTTCGTTACCTGGAAATCGCGAGTATCATCGAAGAAGTCTTGAATCTCGAGCCAGTGGTCGCGCTGGATGATCTCGATGCGGTGTTTACCGCCGACGCCAAGGCGCGAGTTTTAGCTGAACAATGGTTGAAACGTCACGACCGATAAGTTTTGCATCACAATGGCTTTACGCGGCACTGAACAGGATTGCGGAGAAAGTAGATGAGCGCGCTCTATATGATTGCCGGCACCCTGATCGCTTTGGGTGTGCTGGTCACTTTTCATGAATTCGGCCATTTCTGGGTCGCGCGTCGCTGTGGCGTCAAGGTTCTGCGTTTTTCCGTAGGCTTTGGTATGCCGTTGCTGCGCTGGCACGACAAGAAAGGCACCGAGTTCGTGATCGCCGCGATTCCGCTGGGTGGTTACGTCAAGATGCTCGACGAGCGTGAAGGCGAAGTGCCGCTGGATCAGCTCGATCAGTCGTTCAATCGCAAATCTGTACGCCAGCGTATTGCTATCGTGGCTGCCGGCCCGATTGCCAACTTCCTGCTGGCTCTGGTGTTTTTCTGGGTGCTGGCGATGCTTGGCAGTCAGCAAATACGCCCGGTCATCGGTGGTGTCGAGTCCGGCAGTATCGCGGCCAAGGCCGGTTTGACGGCAGGTCAGGAAATTATAGCGATTGATGGCGAGCCGACTTCCGGTTGGGCAGCGGTAAATTTGCAGCTGGTGCGTCGACTGGGCGAAAGCGGTTCGCTGCAGTTGTTGGTGCGCGAGCAGGGCTCTACGGCTGACTCGCCGCGGGAGCTGGCGCTGGATCATTGGCTGAAAGGGGCTGATGAGCCGGATCCGATTCGCTCGTTGGGTATTCGTCCATGGCGTCCGGCCTTGCCGCCGGTGCTCGCAGAACTCGATCCAAAAGGCCCGGCGCAAGCTGCTGGCCTGAAAACCGGCGACCGTCTGGTCTCGCTCGACGGCGTGGCGCTGAACGACTGGCAGCAAGTGGTTGATACCGTTCGTACGCGTCCTGATACCAAAATCATGCTGCGTGTCGAGCGTGATGGTGCTCAAATCGACGTCCCGGTGACTTTGGCTGCTCGCGGCGAAAGCAAGGCACCAAGCGGTTATCTGGGCGCCGGCGTCAAAGCGATCGACTGGCCGCCGGAAATGATCCGCGAGGTCAGTTACGGGCCGTTGGCCGCGATTGGCGAGGGCGCGCGTCGCACTTGGACCATGAGCGTTCTGACCCTCGATTCGCTAAAGAAAATGCTGTTCGGCGAGCTCTCGGTAAAAAACTTGAGTGGACCGATAACCATTGCTAAAGTGGCGGGCGCTTCTGCCCAGTCGGGTGTCGCTGATTTCCTGAATTTCCTTGCTTATCTGAGTATTAGCCTGG
>NZ_JBIVJB010000162.1:0-5394 GCF_044750025.1 Pseudomonas sp. NPDC088885
GTCGCGGTGACGTACGTAAAGCCAAGCTGTACTACCTGCGCGACCTGTCGGGTAAAGCAGCTCGCATCAAGGAAAAACTGGCTTAAGTCCAGCTTCCGATGCAGAAAAAAGCAGCCTACGGGCTGCTTTTTTGTTGCCGTAATAAACTGCCCCCGTCCTGTAGGAGCTGCCGAAGGCTGCGATCTTTTGATCCTGTTTTCGATTTGCAGTCTACGTTTTACGAGTCATTTCACATGTCTACCCGCGACCAGGAAATCGAACGCCGCACCGAACTCTCGGTGACCCGCGTCACCAAAGCCGTCTTCCCGCCGACCACCAACCACCACAACACCCTGTTCGGCGGCACGGCGCTGGCGTGGATGGACGAAGTCTCGTTCATCACCGCCACACGCTTCTGCCGCTTGCCGCTGGTGACCGTGTCCACCGACCGCATCGACTTCAACCACGCGATCCCGGCTGGCTCGATCGTTGAGTTAGTGGGCAAGGTGATCAAGGTCGGCAACACCAGCCTCAAGGTTGAGGTGGAAGTGTTTGTTGAAAGCATGAGCTGTGATGGTCGAGAGAAGGCGATTCATGGGCAGTTCAGCTTTGTCGCGATTGATGACGACAAGCGGCCGGTGCCGGTGCTACCGGGTTTTGCAGTCTGATCCGGAACCGAGTCGCGCCCTTCGCGAGCAAGCCCGCTCCCACAGGGTTTGTGCCGGACACAATTGTTGTGTTCACACCGATCACTGTGGGAGCGGGCTTGCTCGCGAAGGCGTCAGATCAGGCGCCGCTGCTCTCAGGTTGAATCAACGCCAATAACGTCCACCCCGACCCCGGCTTCGCGACAGTCTCCGGCGTCACCACATGCACCCAGCCGCTGTCATCGCGCATAAACAGCAACGTCGCGCGATTACCATGCAGCGCCCGGTAATCATCCCAACTGAAGCCATCCGTCAACGTCGTGCTGTACAACTCCCCCCCCTGGCCGATCTGACTGGCCAGCTTCGCGTAGGTAAACGCTTCGCTGCCCAACTGATTGCCACGATGCTCAAGACTCGCCCGGTGCTTGTCACTGCGACGGCTTTCCTGACCACTCGCCAAACCAAACAAGCGCTGATGCCCGAAGTCATGACGGAAACGCATCGCCGCCAAGGTATTCAGCTCACCCGACGGCGACAGCGCCAGCAAATGCCCCAGCCCGACCAGATCCAGATGCGCATCGGCATGCTGCGAGGCCGGATTGCCGAAGTACGTCGGCAAACCTTCCATGCGTGCGGCACGAATGTTTTCCCAGCTTGAATCGGTCAGCAATACCCGGCTGCCCAATTGCTGCAACGACTTGGCCAGCTCGCGTGCCGGGCCATTGGCGCCGACGATCAGGAAGCCGCTCGGCGCCGGCTCGGCCACCTTAAGCAAACGTGCCAACGGGCGCGCCGTCGCGCTTTGCAGCACCACCGTGCCGATGATCACCGCGAACGTCAGCGGCACCAGCAGCAGCGCCCCTTCATGCCCGGCCTCGTGAAGACGAATCGCAAAAATCGCCGACACCGCCGCCGCGACAATTCCGCGCGGCGCGATCCAGCACAGCAGCGCACGCTCGCGCCAGCTCAGGCTCGAACCGGCGGTACTGAGCAGCACGTTCAGCGGTCGGGCGATGAACTGAATCACCACTAACAAAATCAGTACCAACGGCCCAAGGCCCATCAACGCGTACAAATCCAGACGCGCCGCGAGCAAAATGAACAACCCGGAAATCAGCAGCACGCTGAGGTTTTCCTTGAAGTGCAGAATGTGCCGCACGTCCACGCCTTTCATATTCGCCAGCCACATGCCCATCAGCGTCACCGCCAGCAGGCCGGACTCGTGCATCACCTCGTTGGAGGCAATGAAAATCCCCAGCACCGCCGCCAGCGACGCGAGGTTATGCAGATACTCCGGCAGCCATTGCCGGCGGATCACCGTCCCCAGCAGCCAGCCACCGACAACGCCGAACACCGCGCCACACAGAATCACCCCGCCAAACGTAAACATACTCTGCTTGAGCCCATGACCTTCAGCACTGGCAATAATGAAGCTATAAACCACAACGGCGAGGAGGGCGCCGATCGGGTCGATGACGATGCCTTCCCAGCGCAGAATGTTGGCGATGGAGGATTTCGGCCGCACTACGCGCAGCATCGGCACAATCACCGTCGGGCCGGTGACCAGCGTCAGGCTGCCGAAGAGGATGGCCAGCATCCAGTCGAAACCAAGCAGATAGTGCGTGGCGACGGCGATGACGACCCAGGTCGACAGCGCACCGATGGTCACCAGACGATGCACGACGCTGCCGATTTCTTTCCATTCCGACAGGTGCAGCGTCAGGCTGCCCTCGAACAGAATCAGCGCCACCGCCAGCGATACCAGCGGCATCAGCAAAGGGCCGAACATCTCTTGTGGATCGAGCAGCCCCAATACCGGCCCGACCAAAATTCCCGTCACCAGCAGAAACAGAATCGCCGGCAGCTTCAGGCGCCATGCCAGCCATTGGCAGCCCAATGCGGCGACACCGATGCCACCGAATGCCAATAGGATTTGCTGCTCGTTCATTGAAGCTCCCTGTTCCTTGAAATGGCGCGCTGTGAAAGACTAGCGCGCATTATTACTGTTCATTTTCTATTTGCGTACAGCGCTTTTGCCTGTGCGTGCAGAGTGCCCATGGCTGCCATTGACCACCCGCTGATTGATCAATTCCTCGACGCTTTATGGCTGGAGAAAGGCCTGTCCGACAACACCCGTGACGCCTATCGCAGTGACCTGGCGTTGTTCAACGGCTGGGTGCAGGAGAAAAATCTGGAGCTGATCAATGCCGGTCGCGAATTGATCCTCGATCATCTGGCCTGGCGCCTTGAGCAAAACTACAAACCGCGCTCGACGGCGAGATTTCTCTCCGGCGTACGTGGCTTCTATCGCTACTTGCTGCGCGAGAAGATGATTTCCGTCGACCCGACGTTACGTGTCGAAATGCCGCAGCTGGGTCGGCCGTTGCCCAAGTCGTTGTCGGAAGCTGACGTGGAAGCGCTGCTGAAGGCGCCGGATCTCAGCGAAGCCATCGGTCAGCGTGATCGCGCCATGCTTGAAGTGTTGTATGCCTGCGGCCTGCGGGTGACCGAATTAATCAGCCTCACGCTGGAACAGGTCAACTTGCGTCAGGGTGTGTTGCGGGTGATGGGCAAGGGCAGTAAGGAGCGGCTGGTGCCGATGGGCGAGGAAGCGATTGTCTGGGTCGAGCGCTACATGCGCGATGGGCGCGGTGAACTGCTCGGCGGGCGGCCCAGCGATGTGCTGTTCCCCAGTCAGCGCGGCGAGCAGATGACCCGGCAGACATTCTGGCACCGCATCAAGCATCAGGCCAAGGTCGCGGGGATTGGCAAGTCGTTGTCGCCGCATACGTTGCGCCATGCGTTCGCCACGCACCTGCTCAACCACGGCGCGGATTTGCGCGTGGTGCAGATGCTGCTGGGCCACAGCGACCTCTCCACCACGCAAATCTACACCCACGTCGCCCGCGCCCGCCTGCAAGAGCTGCACGCCAAACACCACCCGCGCGGCTGACACATCCCCTTTGTTTGAAATACTTATCTGTGGTGAGGGGATTTATCCCCGACGGGCTGCGCAGCGGCCCCAAACCTGGCTTGCTCGGTTTGTCTGATGGATCGGGTTGGATGGTTTTGGGGCTGCTTCGCAACCCAGCGGGGATAAATCCCCTCACCACAATAATGTGTGTCAGTTACATGTGGGTGTAGCAGTTGCAGAGGCAATGCGTTGCGCGTGGTGCAGACGTTGTTGGGCCAAAGCGACCTCTCGACGACGCAAAGTTTGAAATACTTATCTGTGGTGAGGGGATTTATCCCCGACGGGCTGCGTAGCGGCCCCAAACCTGGCTTGCTCGGTTTGTCTGATGGATCGGGTTGGATGGTTTTAGGGCTGCTTCGCAACCCAGCGGGGATAAATCCCCTCACCACAATAATGTGTGTCAGTCCCATGTGGGTGTAGCAGTTGCAGAAGCAATGCGTTGCGCGTGGTGCAGATGCTGCTGGGCCACAGCGACCTTTCAACCACGCAAATCTACACCCACGTCGCCCGCGCCCGTCTGCAAGAGCTGCACGCCAAACACCACCCGCGCGGCTGACACATCCCCTAATCTTGGAACACTGACCTGTGGCGAGGGGATTTATCCCCGTTCGGCTGCGCAGCAGTCGCAAACCCGGCTGCCTCGGTTTTGACTGAAAGATCGCGATGGATGGTTTTGGGGCTGCTTCGCAACCCAGCGGGGATAAATCCCCTCACCACAATAATGTGTGTCAGATGAATGTGGGTGTGTGTCAGTTGTACAAGCATGAAGGGTGTGTCAGTTACACATGAATGTATGGCGACAGGCGCATTCGGCCACCGTGGCCTTATGTGTTAGGCTTTGCCGGTTTGCACGATGGACGGTTATGACCCGGTGTTTCGGCACGGGCGTTCTGATCGTTCCATTTGTCCGCCTTCAGGAGTTCTCATGCGTCTGACCCAGATTTTCGCCGCCGCAGCCATTGCGTTGGTCAGCACCTTTGCCGTCGCCGATGACGCGGCCGACAAAGCGATTCGTCAAAGCCTGGAAAAACTCGAACTCGAGGTTCCGGTAGAAAGCATCAATGCCAGCCCGTTGCCAGGCATGTACGAAGTCAAACTCAAAGGCAGCCGCGTGCTCTACGCCAGCGCCGATGGCCAGTACATCGTTCAGGGTTACCTGTTCCAGCTCAAGGACGGCAAACCGGTCAACCTGACCGAGAAAACCGAACGCCTGGGCGTCTCCAAACTGGTCAACGCCATTCCGGTTGCCGAAACCGTGGTCTACCCGGCCATCGGCGAAACCAAATCGCACATCACCGTGTTCACCGACACCACCTGCCCGTACTGCCACAAGCTGCACGCCGAAGTGCCTGAGCTGAACAAGCGCGGCATCGAAGTGCGCTATGTTGCGTTCCCGCGTCAGGGCCTCGGTTCGCCGGGTGACGAGCAACTGCAAGCCGTGTGGTGCTCGAAAGACAAGAAAGCCGCCATGGACAAAATGGTCGATGGCAAGGAAATCAAGGCCGCCAAGTGCGAGAACCCGGTTTCCAAACAGTTCGCTCTGGGTCAGTCGATTGGCGTGAACGGTACACCGGCCATCGTTTTGGCCGACGGACAAGTCATTCCGGGCTACCAGCCTGCGCCACAAGTCGCCAAACTGGCGCTGGGCGCGAAGTAATTCGCATCGTCACGGTCAGCCGCTGACGATCATGGTTCGGCAGCAACTGCTCGTCGGTATACAGCGCACTGTCGCCAAGACTCGATGGCATGAACAGCGCGACCAAACCCACCAAAGGCGCAACAGCCGCACTGGAT
>NZ_JBIVJB010000163.1:0-5326 GCF_044750025.1 Pseudomonas sp. NPDC088885
CGCCAAACGCGCGGGCGTCACCAACAGCACCATTTCGATGATCGAAAAGAACAGCGTCAGCCCTTCGATCAGTTCGCTGAGAAAGGTGCTGGGCGGCATTCCCATGTCCATGGTCGAGTTCTTTTCCGAAGAAATCCTGCAGGAAGTCCCGACCCAGATCGTCTACAAGGCCAACGAGCTGATCGACATTTCCGACGGCGCCGTGACCATGAAACTGGTCGGCCGCGCGCACCCCAGCCGCGCCATCGCGTTCCTCAACGAAATCTACCCGCCGGGCGCCGATACCGGCGAAGAAATGCTCACCCATGAGGGCGAAGAAACCGGGATTCTGGTGGAAGGTCGTCTGGAATTGGTGGTGGGCCTTGAAACTTTTATTCTCGAAGCCGGCGACAGCTACTACTTTGAAAGTACCAAGCCGCATCGTTTCCGTAATCCGTTCGACTTGCCTGCGCGACTAATCAGCGCAGCCACGCCGGCAAACTTTTAAACCAAGAGGCGCCAGGCCATTACGGCAAAGGCTCCCAAGCTGTTTTACCGATGCGCAACAAGACCCCTTTAATCATGGGGTTGTTTCAGTGTGGCGGGCTACCCGCTATACTTGCGCCCGCCTGCGAACCGTGGCCGCAGGCGTGAATAGCCACCATTGAGGGTGAACGCGTGAACCTAATTATGAAAATGCTGGCTGCACCAGCAACCGTACTGGCCCTCTGGGCTGTCAGCGCTCAAGCTGCGACGAATGACGACATTGCCAAACGCCTAGAGCCTGTCGGCCAGGTGTGTGTTCAAGGGCAGGAATGCAAAGGGATGGAAGTGGCGGCAACTGCCGGCGGCGGTGGCGGTGCCAAGACTCCGGACGAAGTGATTGCCAAACATTGCAACGCTTGCCACGGTTCCGGGTTGTTGGGTGCGCCGAAGATCGGTGACACGGCCGCGTGGAAAGAACGTGCTGATCACCAGGGCGGCCTTGATGGCATCCTTGCCAAAGCCATCACCGGTATCAATTCGATGCCGCCGAAAGGCACCTGCGCCGATTGCTCGGATGAAGAGCTGAAGGGCGCGATCGAGAAGATGTCCGGCCTGAAATAAGGCGTGCATCTGATGAAAAAACCGTCTTCGGACGGTTTTTTTGTGCCTGCGATTCAAGAGCCCCTCACCCCAGCCCTCTCCCGGAGGGAGAGGGGGCCGACCGCGGTGTCTTGCGTCCGACATCGACCTGAAAGACCTTAGCGGTTATGGATTCAGCAAGACTATTTCACGTCGGCGTATCTCCCAAATATATCCCATTCAGTCCCCTCTCCCTCCGGGAGAGGGCTAGGGTGAGGGCAATCTGGCGCTGTTCTTTGCAGCAAACTCAAGGCAATCTCGGTCTACCCCTATTCACGGAACGGGCAGGAGGCTTCAGATGGTGCAGTTGTGTTCGATCGAACAAGCAGTGGACGACGTGCTGGCGCGCTTGCCGGCGCATATCCACATGGGCATGCCGCTGGGCCTGGGCAAACCCAATCACTTCGTCAACGCGCTGTACCGGCGGATCAAAGGCCTGCCCCAGCGGCAGCTGACGATCTACACCGCGCTGTGCCTCGGTCGCCCGGCGTTGGGCGATGGCTTGCAAAAGCGCTTCATCGAACCCTTCGTCGAGCGTGTCTTCGGTGACTACCCGGAATTCGATTTCCTCGCCGACCTGCACCGCGACAGCCTGCCCGCCAACATCCGCATCGAACAGTTCTTCATGCAGCCCGGCAGCCTGCTCAACAGCGCGCCGGCCCAGCAGGATTACGTCAGCAGCAACTACAGCCACGCCGCCCGCGACATCAACGCCGCCGGCCTGAATCTGGTGGCGCAGTTATTGGCCAGCAGCAGCGAACACCCGGATCGCCTGAGCCTGAGCTGCAACCCCGACATCACTCTCGATTTGTTGCCGATGATCGCCAAGCGCCGCGAGGCCGGGGAGACCATTTTGCTGGTCGGCCAAGTGCACACCGATCTGCCGTACATGCCCGGCGACGCCGAAGTCGACATCGACACCTTCGACCTGCTGATCGACGAGAAGGACAGCAGCACGCTGTTTTCCACACCGAACATGCCGGTGGGGTTTCAGGACCATTTCATTGGTTTGCACGCGAGTACGCTGGTGCGCGACGGCGGCACGTTGCAGATCGGCATCGGTTCGATGGGTGATGCGCTGACTGCCGCGTTGCTCGCACGTCAGGCGGATAACGCCGGTTATCAGGCGTTGCTCGATGACATCAACCTCAGTCAGTGGGCGCAATTGATCAACCGCGAGGGCGGCACCGGGCCATTCGCCAAAGGCCTGTACGGTTGCAGCGAAATGTTCGTCAACGGCCTGCTGGTGCTGGCGGATGCCGGGATCATCCGGCGCAAGGTTTACCCCGATGTGCCGACGCAGGAGCAGGCCAACGCTGGCACCCTCGACGAAGCGGCGCAAACCGACGGCATTTCCGTGCACGGCGGATTCTTCCTCGGCCCGCGCAGTTTCTACGAGCGACTGCGTGAGTTGCCGTTGAGCAAACGCCTCGAATTCAACATGACCCGCATCAGCTACATCAACGAGCTCTACGGGCAGGAAGAACTCAAGCGCTTGCAGCGCCTCGACGCACGATTCATCAACACGGTGTTCACCATGACCTTGCTCGGTGCAGGCGTGGCGGATCAACTGGAGGATGGACGAGTGCTCAGCGGTGTCGGCGGGCAGTACAACTTCGTCGCGCAGGGCCATGCGTTGCACGACGCGCGCTCGATCCTGATCCTGCGCAGCTGGCGCGAATCCGGCGGCGACGTCAGCTCCAACATCGTTTGGGAATACGGCCACTGCACGATCCCACGGCACCTGCGCGACATCGTCGTGACCGAATATGGCATCGCTGATCTGCGCGGTAAAACCGATGCCGTAGTGATCGAGTCATTGCTGAATATCAGCGATTCACGCTTCCAGCAGGGCCTGATCGAACAAGCGCAAAAAGTCGGCAAACTGCCAAAGGATTTCCGCCTCGATCCGCGCTTCACCGAGAACACGCCGCAGCGTTTGCAAGCCATCGCCGCACGGCACAAAAACCTGTTTCCGGAGTACCCGCTGTGCTGTGATTTCTCCCCGATCGAACGGGATCTACTGCGGGCGCTGAACTGGCTAAAAAGCAAATTCAAACTCACCGAAATCCTCGAACTCGGCAAAGCCGCCCTCGACGCCCCCGAGGCATCGCTCTACCCCGAACACCTCGAACGCATGCAACTCACTCACCCGGAAGGCCTGAAAGAAGACCTCTTCCAACGCCTGCTCCTCACCGGCCTAAAAGCCACCACCCAAACCCCGTAGGAGCTGCGGCACGCTACGATCTTTTGATCCTGATCCTTAAAAGATCAAAAGATCGCAGCCTCGTTGCACTCGACAGCTCTACACGGCGACTGCGCAGTCCCCAAACAACTGTAGGAGCCGAGCTTGCTCGCGAAGGCGGTAGATCAGTCAAAGCATATATCGACTGACACGACGCCTTCGCGAGCAAGCTCGGCTCCTACAAGAGCCATGTCTGATATCTGAATGAATACGGAATGCCATCCGTAGTCCCGTTCTGAAAATCATCAACCAATGAGTTTTTGGATTGTCGTCGGCATTCGCCTGTCGATAGGTTTGTCTGTGGTCTATCCAGCAGCAAATCCGGAGGGTGCAGAGTGTCAGCATCGAAGAAATACTTGCCACAAGAGTCTGTCGAGCACGCCTTACTCCTCACTGACTTAACCGAAAAGAACCAACCCGACCACGCAGTCCGACTACTGCTCAATGAAGTCCTTCAAGGACTCGCAGCAAGAGGCTGGCCCCGAGCGCAGTTGCAGGTTGGGCCAAGGATTGTGTCCGCCGAAGAAAACTACGGTTTGCTGGGTTACGACCCGGCAGAAATTACCCTTGGCAGCGAGCACACACGTTGGGTCGATGAGCATTCGCTTTTGCGAACGCAGACCACCAGCCAGATTCCTGCGGCGCTTCAGCAGGCCGCCGAGGTTCGTCGGCCGGGACAAACCATTTTGCTGGCAGCACCAGGCATTACCTTCAGGCGTGATAGCCGAGATCGTTGGCATTGCGCCGAGCCGCACCAAATGGATATCTGGGTATTGGGCGACCCGGAGCTGGCATCCCATGAGCATTTACTGCGTCTTGTCGGCGATATTTTGCAGTCGGCCGTCCCGGAAAAGTCTTGGGTTTATAGCGACAGTCCACATCACTACACCGAGGGCGGGATTGAAGTGAATGTGTTGAATGATGGCGTGCCGGTCGAGGTTCTTGAGTGCGGGCGTATCGCGAAGTCGCTGTTGCAGCGTTTGCAGATTGATCCGCTGCGCCATGGCGGACTCGCTCTTGGGATGGGGCTGGATCGCCTGACGATGTTGCGCAAAGGCATTCCTGATATTCGTTTGTTGCGTGATCAGAATGTGCGCGTGCAGGCGCAGATGCATGATCTGGATCCGTGGACTGCGGTATCTCGTTTGCCGTCGATTGCCCGCGATATCTCGTTGGCAGTAACGCCGGGATTGAGTGAAGAGGTATTGACCGAGAGGATGTTGCAGGCGGCAGGGGATTGCTCTGGATGGATCGAGGAGATGCGAATCAAGGGGCGCTGGCCACGTTCGGATTTACCGGCGCAGGCCATTGAGCGACTCGGGATGTTATCGGGTCAGGAGAACGTGCTTTTGCATGTGGTGCTGCGTGATTGTTCGCGCTCGATTACCACCGGTGAGGCGAATGCCTTGTACGCGGATATTCAAGCTGCGATGCACGAAGGGGTACCGGGGGCGGGGTACAGAATGGATTAAGTGAAATCTGTAGGAGCTGCGGCACGCTGCGATCTTTTGATGTTGATCCTGAAAATCAGATCAAAAGATCGCAGCCTCGTTGCACTCGACAGCTCCTACACGGGGAATGCGGAGTACCCGAACAACTGTAGGAGCAAAGCTTGCTCGCGAAAGCGGTGGTTCAGTCAAATAATGTATCGACTGACACAACGCCTTCGCGAGCAAGCTCGGCTCCTACAAGGGTATTGCGGTGTGGCTTTATTCGATGAAGGTGACAACGCCACCTGTCAGCGATTTAACGCGGGCCAGCGATTCGACGCGGTAGCCTTGCGAGTCCAGTTCGGCGCGGCCGCCCTGGAACGACTTCTCGATGACGATGCCCAGGCCGGCCACGGTGGCGCCGGCCTGTTTGATGATCGAGATCAGCGCTTGCTTGTCGATGAGGGGTTTGCCGAGTTGGCGCGGCGCTGGTTACCGATCCTCGATTGCTTTGAAGCAGCGGGCGTTGATCTCTGCTACGAGATCC
>NZ_JBIVJB010000164.1:0-5317 GCF_044750025.1 Pseudomonas sp. NPDC088885
AAGCTTTGGCGACCATCTGGTGCTCAATGGCGTTTCGCTCATGGCCATGACCGGCGACGTGATCTGCCTGTTCGGCGCCAGCGGCTCGGGAAAAAGCACCTTTTTGCGCTGCATCAACTTTCTCGAACAACCCAACGACGGCGCCATGAGCCTTGATGGCCAGACCATCCGCATGGTCACCGACCGCCACGGCATGCACGTCGCCGACGCCGATGAACTGCAACGTTTGCGCACGCGACTGGCGATGGTGTTCCAGCATTTCAACCTGTGGAGCCACATGACCGTGCTGGAAAACATCACCATGGCCCCGCGCCGGGTGTTGGGTTGCAGCAAGCAGGAAGCCGATGATCGCGCGCGGCGTTATCTGGATAAAGTTGGTTTGCCGGCGCGGGTGGCGGATCAGTACCCGGCGTTTTTATCGGGTGGTCAGCAACAACGCGTGGCGATTGCCCGGGCACTGGCGATGGAGCCTGAGGTGATGCTGTTTGATGAACCGACGTCGGCGCTTGACCCCGAGTTGGTGGGCGAAGTATTGAAGGTGATTCAAGGGCTGGCCGAAGAAGGCCGAACCATGATCATGGTCACCCACGAGATGAGCTTCGCCCGCAAAGTCTCCAGCCAGGTGCTGTTCCTGCACCAAGGCCTGGTCGAAGAAGAAGGCGCCCCCGAAGACGTGCTCGGCAACCCGAAAAGCGAACGCCTGAAGCAATTCCTCAGCGGCAACCTGAAATAACGCCATACACAAATCACCCCTGTGGGAGCGGGCTTGCTCGCGAAGGCGGTGTGTCAGCCAATAATTCTTTAACTGACACACCGCCTTCGCGAGCAAGCCCGCTCCCACAATGGATGTTCACTACAAAAATCAAACTTGTCCGCCCGCGCCGTGGTCTCTGGAAGAACCCCTCCAGAGCGCGCGCAGCCGGCATGGCGAAATCTCTCGACCTCGCAAAAATCTGGTTCAGCGCCCGCGACTGGAAGCCCTTCGCCTTTCAGAAACAGGTGTGGGCGGCCGTCAAAAACGGCGAATCCGGTCTGCTCCACGCCAGCACCGGCGCCGGTAAAACCTATGCCGTATGGTTCGCCGCCCTCAATCGATTCGCCAAAACCCTTCCCGTCGATGCGCCGCCACGCAAACGCAAACAACCTGCCGAACCGCTGACCGTGTTGTGGATCACGCCGATGCGGGCACTTGCCGCCGACACCGCGCGCGCCCTGCAAACACCCGTCGATGACCTGCAAATCCCGTGGAGCATCGGCCTGCGCACCGGTGACACCAGCAGCAGCGAACGTGCGCGGCAGGGTCGACGTTTGCCAACCACGCTGATCACCACGCCGGAAAGCCTCACGCTGCTACTGGCCCGTGCCGACGCACAGACCGCGCTCGCTTCGCTAAAGATGATCGTCGTCGATGAATGGCACGAATTACTTGGCAACAAACGCGGCGTGCAGCTGCAACTGGCGCTCGCTCGTTTGCGCCGCTGGCAGCCTGATCTGATCGTCTGGGGGGTGTCCGCCACGCTCGGTAATCAATCCCACGCCGAACACGTGCTGATCCCACAGGGCGGCGGCGTGAGTATTCAGGGACAAAGCGAAAAAACGCTGAAGGTCGACACCCTGATCCCACCGTCCATTGAGCGTTTTCCGTGGGCCGGGCACATCGGTCTGAAGATGCTCCCGCAAGTCGTCGCCGAACTCGATGCCTGCGCCAGTACGCTGGTGTTCACCAACACCCGGGCGCAATCGGAAATCTGGTATCAGGCATTACTGGAAGCTCGGCCGGACTGGGCCGGACTGATTGCGTTGCATCACAGTTCACTGTCTCGCGACACCCGTGACTGGGTCGAAAAAGCCTTGAAGGATGGTTTGTTGAAAGCGGTGGTCTGTACGTCGAGTCTGGATCTCGGTGTGGATTTTTTACCGGTCGAACGCGTGCTGCAAATCGGCTCGGCCAAAGGCGTTGCGCGTTTGATGCAGCGTGCCGGACGCTCCGGTCACGCACCGGGACGCACCTCGCGGGTGACGCTGGTGCCGACCCACAGTCTTGAACTGATCGAAGCCGCTGCCGCGCGCGACGCCGTCGAACAACGGCGCATCGAACCGCGCCTGTCGCCACATCAATCGCTGGACGTGCTGGTGCAGCATCTAGTCAGCATGGCGCTGGGTGGCGGATTTTTACCGGATGAGCTGTACGAAGAAGTCCGCACGGCGTGGGCTTATCGCGACCTGACGCCTGCGGATTGGGCGTGGGCGCTGGCTTTCGTACGCCATGGCGGGATGTCTCTGACAGCCTATCCGGATTATCGCCGGGTCGAACCGGATGAGCACGGCGTGTGGCGCGTGCCCGATGCGCGACTGGCGCGGCGGCATCGCATGAGCGTCGGCACCATTGTCAGCGATGCGAGCATCAACCTGAAATTCTGGAGCAAGGGCGGCGGTGGCAAGCAGCTCGGCAGCGTCGAAGAAGGCTTTATCGCCCGACTGAAACCCGGTGATGGTTTTCTGTTCGCCGGGCGTTTGCTGGAGTTGGTGCGGGTGGAAAACATGACGGCGTACGTCAAACGCAGCACCGTGAAAAAAGCGGCAGTGCCACGCTGGAATGGCGGGCGGATGCCGCTCTCCAATGAACTTGCGCAAGCGGTGGTTGCACGGTTTAGTGCGGCCGCCGAAGGTGAGTTCGTCGGCCCGGAAATGCAGGCGCTGCGCCCGCTGCTTGAGACTCAGGCACGTTGGTCAGGCTTGCCGACGGTTAATAATCTGCTGGCGGAGGTGCTGAAATCCCGCGAGGGCTGGCACCTTTTCCTCTATCCGTTCGCCGGTCGCCAGGTGCATCTGGGGCTGGCGAGCCTGTTGGCGTGGCGCGTCAGCCAGCGCCAACCGGTGACCTTTTCCATCGCGGTGAATGATTACGGGCTGGAGCTGCTCAGTGCCACGCCGGTGGATTGGTCGCAGCACCTCAATGCCGAGCTGCTCGACCCTGCGGATCTTTTGGCTGATGTGCTCGCCAGTCTCAATGCCGGTGAATTGGCCTTGCGCCGTTTTCGCGAAATCGCCCGAATCGCCGGGCTGGTATTCGCCGGCTATCCCGGCGCGCCGAAAAGTACCCGGCAGGTGCAGGCTTCGAGCGGATTGTTTTTTCAAGTGTTCAAACAATATGACGCCGACAACCTGTTGCTCGCCCAGGCCGGGGAAGAAGTCCTACGCGAAGAACTGGATATTCGTCGGTTGGAACAGACACTGGAGCGGATCAACGGGATGAAACTCGATGTGCATCAAATCAAACGTCCTACGCCGCTCGGGTTCCCGCTGCTGGTGGAACGCATGCGCGAAAGCATGAGCTCGGAAAAACTCGCCGACCGGATCAGGCGCATGGTCGGTGATCTGGAGAAGTCTGCCGACAACGGTAAATCGTCATGAACGCGGCGTATCCCGTGCGTTTGGCCGGCGAGGAGTTGTGGCTGCTACCGGAAAAGGCGCTCTACTGGCCAGCGCAAGAGGCGTTGTTGATCGCTGATGTGCATTTTGGCAAGGCAGCGGCCTATCGCAGCCTCGGACAACCGGTGCCCCAGGGTACGACGGCGAGCAACATCGCGGTGATTGACCGGTTGTTGGCCGTGCTGCCGTGTCGGCAACTGATCTTTCTGGGGGATTTCCTGCACGGGCCGGGCTCGCATGCGGTGGGTACGCTGAATGCGCTGGCGCAATGGCGTGAGCGTCATGCGGATCTGCCGATGACGTTGATTCGCGGCAATCACGACAAACGCGCAGGGGATCCACCGGCGTCGCTGAACATTCGCGTGGTGCCGGAGCCGCTGCTCTTAGGGCCGTTTGCGCTTCAACACGAGCCTGATCCGCACCCGGAACGGCATGTATTGGCCGGCCACGTCCACCCGGTTTACCGGTTGTTTGGCAAAGGGCGGCAAAGTTTACGATTAGCCTGTTTCAGACTGGGCGAGCGAATCAGTCTGCTACCGGCGTTCGGAGCGTTTACTGGCGGCTATCCGGTCGAAAAAGATGAGCAATGCCGAATCTTCGTCACCGGCGACAACGAAATCTGGCCCATCAACTGATCACACCCTGCCCTTGTAGGAGCAAAGCTTGCTCGCGAAAGCGTCCGTCCATTCCACACCAATAAATCAGACAGATCACTTCGCGAGCAAGCTCTGCTCCTACAAAGGCAGGTAATTAATCAGGCAACTGGCGCCGGTGGTGGCTCGTCCGGAAGCGTTGGCTCGCCCGGCTCGGTCGGTTGCTCATTGGGGGTATCTGGATCAGGCTGACCAGGAATTCCGCCGGCCATGTTGATAGGCGGGTGTGCCAACAAGGACCAGGCCAATACGCCAATCTGATTGGGCTCAAGCCTTGCCAGTTCGGCAGTGATATGCGGATCGATCTTCATAAAGCACTCCTCGGCGAAGGCCCGCATTTGCTGAAACAAAAACGGGCAGTACACCCCATAGAGTGTCTGCCCGCCAAAGAATTCCCGGCATCCGCCGGATGGACGACTCAGGTACGTGGCAGCGTTACGCCACGTTGGCCCTGGTACTTGCCGCCGCGATCCTTGTAGGAAACTTCACATTCTTCATCGGATTCGAGGAAGAGCATCTGTGCCACGCCCTCGTTGGCGTAGATTTTCGCCGGCAGGTTGGTGGTGTTGGAGAATTCCAACGTCACGTGACCTTCCCACTCAGGCTCGAGCGGCGTCACGTTAACGATGATGCCGCAGCGTGCGTAGGTACTTTTACCCAGGCAGATGGTCAATACGTTGCGCGGGATGCGGAAGTATTCAACGGTGCTGGCCAGGGCGAAGGAGTTCGGCGGAATAATGCAGACATCACTGTGGACGTCGACGAAGCTGCCCGGATCGAAGTTTTTCGGATCGACGATCGACGAGTTGATGTTGGTGAACACCTTGAAATGATTGGTGCAGCGCACATCGTAGCCGTAGCTCGAGACACCGTAGGAGATCACTCGGCTCTCGTCGCTGCCGCGCACCTGGCGCTCGACGAAAGGTTCGATCATGCCGTGTTCCTGCGCCATGCGGCGAATCCACTTGTCCGATTTGATGCTCATGGCGGGGTGTCCTGAATAGCGAGGTGGAAAAATTCTGTCCGGCATCTTACCGGGCGCGCCGCCCTCTTCAAAGTGCGCGCTGCAATTCTCGCCGAACACCCCGTATTTACGCGCGCTGGCGACGAACTGTCACACCGTCGATCCCTAAATCACAGAAACCTTCGCAAGAAGCATTGGCACGTTCCGGAAAAAGGGTTAAGGTGGCGCCACTGTGCTGCTTGTGTCACTGAGAATCTCTACACGATAT
>NZ_JBIVJB010000165.1:0-5306 GCF_044750025.1 Pseudomonas sp. NPDC088885
CCGCCGGTGCACATCGCCGTCACCGGCATCGAAAAAGTCGTGGAAAACCTGCGCGACGTGGTGCCGTTATTGTCGCTGCTGACCCGCTCAGCGCTGGGCATTCCGATCACCACTTACGTCAACATGATCTCCGGGCCGCGCAAGGAACACGAACTCGACGGCCCGCAGGAAGTGCATCTTGTGCTGCTCGACAACGGTCGCAGCCAGGCTTTCGCCGACAGTGAATTGCGTCAGACCCTGAACTGCATCCGCTGTGGCGCCTGCATGAACCATTGCCCGGTGTACACCCGCGTCGGTGGCCATACCTATGGCGAGGTTTATCCGGGGCCGATCGGCAAAATCATCACCCCGCACATGGTTGGCCTGGCAAAAGTCCCGGATCACCCGAGCGCGTCTTCGTTGTGCGGTGCCTGCGGTGAAGTCTGCCCGGTAAAAATTCCCATCCCTGCAATCCTGCGGCGCTTGCGCGAAGAAAACGTCAAAGCCCCGGACAGTCCCCATCAAGTGATGCGCGGTCAGGGCAGCAAGTATTCGCGCAAGGAACGTTTTATCTGGAACGCCTGGGCCAGGCTCAACAGCTCGCCAATTTTGTATCGATTATTCGGTTTCTTCGCTACACGCTTGCGAGCATTGACGCCAAGCAACGTCGGCCCGTGGACACAAAACCACAGCGCACCAAAACCCGCCGCCCGCTCACTGCACGACATGGCCCGCGAGCATCTGGCCAAACAGGGAGATCGCTGATGAGCGCCAAGCAAAACATCCTCGGCAAACTGCGGAAAAGTCTGACCGGCGCCACGCCGATTGCCGACGACTTCGATATCGATCTGGTGACGCAGCCGTACACCTACAGCGCCGAACAACGCATCCCGCAACTGCGCAAACTGATGGAAGCGGTACACACCGAAATCCACATGACCTCCGGCGAAGAATGGCCGGCGCTGCTTGCGCAATTGCTGCGCGATCGTCAGTTGCCGAGCCTGTTGATCGCGCCGACTACAGCCCACGGGCAGAAAATCACACAACACTGGGCGAACAATCCTGAGCTGCCGACGCTGAAATCCTACGACCGTCCAATGGAAGAATGGAAAGCCGAGCTGTTCAACGACACTCCGGCCAGCCTCACCGGCACCCTCGGTGCCATCGCCGCCACTGGCAGCCTGATCCTGTGGCCAACCCGCGAAGAACCACGGTTGATGAGTCTGGTGCCGCCAGTACATTTCGCCCTGCTGAAAGCCAGCGAAATCCGCGACAACTTCTATCAGGTGCAACAGGAGTTCGAGTGGGCGCAAGGCATGCCGACTAACGCATTACTCGTGTCCGGCCCGTCGAAAACCGCCGACATTGAACAAGTGTTGGCCTACGGCGCCCACGGCCCGAAAGACCTCGTGGTGCTGATCCTGGAGGACCAATGACGCTTCCAGTGAATTTCCTGCGTGATGCGCAGCAACTGATTCCGGCCGAGCGCCGTTTTGATGATCCGTTATCGACGCTGGCCTTCGGCACCGATGCAAGTTTTTATCGGCTGATTCCGCAGTTGGTGATCCGCGTTGAATCCGAAGATGAAGTGGTTGCGCTGCTGAAACTGGCCCAACGTGACCATGTCCCGGTGACCTTCCGCGCGGCGGGTACCAGTCTGTCCGGGCAAGCAATCAGCGACTCGGTGTTGATTGTGCTTGGGGATAACTGGAACGCCCGCGAGATTCGTGGCCAAGGTACGCAGATCCGCCTGCAACCGGGCGTGATCGGTGCGCAAGCCAATGCGTGGCTGGCGCCGTTCGGACGCAAGATCGGCCCGGATCCGGCGTCGATCAACGCCTGCAAAGTCGGCGGCATCGTCGCCAACAACGCCAGCGGCATGTGCTGCGGCACCGCGCAAAATACCTATCACACGCTGGCCGGGATTCGGTTAGTGCTGGCCGATGGCACACGGCTCGATACCGAAGATGCTGCGAGTGTCGCGGCATTCCACGCCAGCCACGGCGATCTGCTTGAACGCTTGGCGACGTTGGGCCGCGAGACCCGCGCCAACGCTGAACTGGCTGCACGAATCCGCCACAAATACCGTCTGAAAAATACCACCGGCCTGTCACTCAACGCCCTGGTGGATTTCGATGAGCCTGTGGATATCTTGAGCCACTTGCTGGTCGGCTCCGAAGGCACGCTCGGCTTCATCAGCGCGGTGACGTACGACACAGTAATCGATCACCCGAACAAGGCCTCGGCGCTGATCGTCTTTCCGGATGTGGAAACCTGCTGCAACGCGGTTACCGTGCTGAAAAGCCAACCAGTGTCCGCCGTAGAACTGCTGGATCGCCGCAGCCTGCGCTCGGTGCAGGATAAACCTGGCATGCCCGCTTTCGTACAACAGCTGTCGAACAATGCCTGCGCATTGCTCATCGAATCCCGCGCCGCGTCTTCCACTTTGTTGCAGGAACAACTGGCGCAGATCATGGCCTCGCTCAGTGGTTTCCCAGTGGAGAAGCAGGTCGACTTCACCGAAGACCCTGCCGAAAACGCCAAGCTTTGGGCGATCCGCAAGGACACTTTCCCCGCCGTCGGCGCTGTGCGCAAAACCGGCACCACGGTGATCATCGAAGACGTGACCTTCCCGGTCGAGCAATTGGCGATTGGCGTGAATCGCTTGATCGAACTGTTCGAAAAACATTCCTACGATGAAGCGATTCTTTTCGGACATGCGCTGGAAGGCAATCTGCACTTCGTCTTCACCCAAGGCTTCAACAACCCGGAAGAAGTCGCACGCTATCAAGCGTTCATGGATGACGTCGCGCAACTGGTCGCTGTGGAGTTCGGCGGCTCGCTGAAAGCCGAGCACGGCACCGGGCGCAACATGGCGCCGTTCGTGGAACTGGAATGGGGCAGCGACGCCTATCAACTGATGTGGCAACTGAAACGTCTGCTTGACCCTAACGGAGTTCTCAACCCGGACGTGGTGCTCAGCGAAGATCCGCAGATCCATCTAAAGCACTTGAAGCCACTGCCGGCGGCCGATGAGATTGTGGATAAGTGCATCGAGTGCGGCTTCTGCGAACCGGTCTGCCCGTCGAAAGGACTGACCCTGAGCCCGCGCCAACGCATCGTGATCTGGCGCGATATTCAGGCGAAAAAACGTGCCGGCGTCGACACCACCGAACTGGAACAAGCCTACGAATACCAAGGCATCGAAACCTGCGCCGCCACCGGTCTGTGCGCACAACGTTGTCCTGTAGGCATCAACACCGGCGAGCTGGTGAAAAAGCTCCGAGGCCGACACGCAACGCATCAGAAAACGGCTGACTGGATTGAAGGAAATTTCGCCAAGACTCTGCAGGGGGCACGCTTCACTCTGCATGTCGCTAATGGTGCGCGGATGATGCTCGGCGCGCCGCGTCTGGCGAAACTTTCGGCAACGATTACGCGCCTGTCCAAAGGCCAGGTGCCGTTGTGGACAAATGCGATGCCGCAACCGGAGAAAGCCATTCGCTTCAGCCCGAGTGTGTCGGACGAACGCCCGCGTGTGGTGTATCTGGCCGCGTGTGTCTCGCGGGTCATGGGCCCGGCGGCGGGTGATAAAGAGCAGATGTCGCTCTACGACAAAACCCGTGGTCTGCTGGAAAAGGCCGGTTACCAAGTGGTCTTCCCGGACAATCAGGACAATCTCTGCTGCGGTCAGCCCTTCGCCTCAAAAGGCTACGCCGAGCAAGCCGAACACAAGCGTCAGGAGTTGATCAGCGCCTTGCTCCACGCCAGTCGCGGCGGTCTCGATCCGATTTATTGCGACACCAGTCCGTGCACGTTGCGCCTGGTTCAAGACGTAGGAGAAACCCGTCTCGATCTGTACGACCCGGTGCGCTTCATCCGTACGCATCTTCTCGATCGATTGGATTTCACCCCGCAAGACGCACCGATTGCCGTGCATGTGACCTGCAGCACTCAGCACCTGGGTGAAAGCCAAGCGTTGATCGATCTGGCGCGCAAATGCAGCAAAACCGTGGTGATTCCGGAAGGCATTCATTGCTGCGGTTTTGCCGGCGACAAGGGCTTCACCACGCCGGAGCTGAACAGCCATTCGCTGCGCACCCTGAAGGACGCGGTGCAGCATTGCAGTGAAGGAATATCCACCAGTCGCACCTGCGAAATCGGCCTGACGCAACACGGCGGTATCGACTATCACGGCCTGGTTTATCTGGTCGATCGGGTCACTCAGGCGAAGGCCTGCTGAAGAAAATCAGAACCCTTGCGCAAGACCGCAGTCCACAGAACAGGCCCCGAACACTCGGGGCCGTTCCTTCTTTCGGTGACCGGCACTCCGGGTCAGCGAAGTCTGGATCCCTCAGCGCAAGGAGATACACATGAAACGTTCTGTACTGCTCGGTCTGTTCGTTACTGCCTCGGTGATGGCGTCGACTTCGTTTGCCGCCGGGCCAGACAGCCTGTGCGAAGCCAATCTGCAAACCATCAATAACGCGAAATCGGAGTATCAGACTTCATCGGAGCTGAACGCGCGCGTCTCCGCCAGTGTGGCGAAAGCCCAGGCCCTCAAGGCCCAAGGCAAGATTGACGACTGCGTTGCGGAAACCCAGCAAACAATTCTGGAGATCCAGAAAACCTCGGGTGATAACAAGAAGTGATCGTGAGCAGGCGTTTTGATACCAGATGTAAAAAAAACCGAATTCCTGCGTAGCGCGGCGGTCGATTGAACAGGCCCTACGCTAACGTAGCCTGTTATGACCTCGGCATCGCCGCCAGACCGTCCGGCAGCACCGAGACCTACCGTTCAAGGAGATACCCATGAAGCATTCTGCAATTGCTGGATTGTTCATCGCTGGTGCACTTCTGGCGTCGCCGGTGTTTGCGGCGGATAAAGACCTGTGTGCCGGGAATCTTCAAGTCATCAAGGACTTCATCACCAGCCAGCCTTCCATTCCGGAAACCTCGCTGGAGAACGTCAAGACTGCGCAGGAAGACGCCATGAAGGCGCAGGCTTCCGGGAACGACAAGGATTGCGTGGAAATCACCAACGGCATGATCACGAAAATGCAGATCCGCAATCCAACGCGTAACTGACACACCCGGAAGCCAACCTTCGGGTTGGCCTTCCCGGCCGATTGACGTACACTGCACAGGCTTGTTGCTCAAACAGATGTACTGAGCAATGAGTTCGGGGCCGTTTAGGATTCGACGCCGGTTGCGAAACTTTAGGTGCATGCCGACTTGGTAACAGAAGTCGTAAATCCACTGTTGCAACTACTTATAGTTGCCAATGACGAAAACTACGGCCAGGAATTCGCTCTCGCTGCGTAAGC
>NZ_JBIVJB010000166.1:0-5279 GCF_044750025.1 Pseudomonas sp. NPDC088885
AGCTAATTAGCTAAATCCGTGGTATTTGGGGTTTTTTTCATGCAAGCGTATCAGCGCGATTTCATTCGTTTTGCCATCGATCGCGGCGTTTTGCGCTTCGGTGAGTTCACCCTGAAGTCCGGGCGCACCAGTCCTTACTTCTTCAACGCCGGCCTGTTCAACTCTGGCTCGGCCCTGGCGCAGCTGGGGCGTTTCTACGCTGCAGCCATTGCCGAAAGCGGCATTCCCTTCGACGTTTTGTTCGGCCCGGCCTACAAAGGCATCCCGCTGGCGGCCACTACCGCCGTCGCGCTGGCCGAGCATCACGACCGTGATCTGCCTTGGTGCTTCAATCGCAAGGAAGCCAAGGCCCACGGTGAAGGCGGCAGCCTCGTTGGCGCGCCGCTGACCGGCGACGTGCTGATCATCGACGACGTGATCACCGCTGGCACCGCGATCCGTGAAGTGATGCAAATCATTGCTTCGCAGGACGGCGCCAAGGCTGCCGGCGTGCTGATCGCGCTGAACCGTCAGGAGCGTGGCAATGGCGAGTTGTCGGCGATTCAGGAAGTCGAGCGTGATTTCGGCATTCCGGTGATCAGCATTGTTTCGCTGAATCAGGTGCTGGAGTTCCTCGCGGATGATCCACAGCTCAAGCAACATCTGCCAGCCGTGGAAGCGTACCGCGCCCAGTTTGGCGTCTGATACGACATCATTCTGTAGGAGCTGCCGGAGGCTGCGATCGTTTGATCTTAAAAACAGAATCAAAAGATCGCAGCCTTCGGCAGCTCCTACAGGGGTTTCGATTCAGCGCAGGTTTCTCCATTTCTTCAGCAGTTTCAGGGTCAATCCTGCGTTGATCAGCGCAAACGCCAGCAGCGCCAACACCACCATCACGTACAACGTGCGATCCACATCAAAATCCCACAGATCCAGCGTGCTGCTGCGAATAATCCCCACGGCAGCCGGCAAGTTGACGTAAAACAGCGCCACAAACGCACACGTCAGCGGCAGCGCCCGCCCGTAAAAAGCCTCGCGAACCTTGTCCCTGCTGCGTTTTCGGTTCAGCGGCCCCGACTGGTATTCATCCAGTGCCAACGCTTCGCTGAGCGCCGGCCACGCCAGGTTGAACAGGAAGGTGGTCAGGGTCAGCAGCAAGCCACTGACCGCGACGATGTCACTGAACGGCATTCAGGCCCAGCGTTGCGCAGAGCAAGGCGTGGCTGTCCTCGCTGATCTCGAACTGCCCGGCGCTGCCCTTGCGCTTGGTGATGGGTTTGAAGGTTGGCTCGTTCTGCGTGATCAGCATGTTCAGCTCATCGCGGATCACGTCCGAACTGATGACCACCAGAAACACGGTTTGCGCGTATTCAGCCGTCTCGATCACCGCACGCATGCTGTGCTGGAGGATGTCGTCGAGCTGATTGCGAAAGCGCGACACGGTGTTTTTCAGCAGGGTTTTGCTTTGGCTTTGAGTCAGCTGAAAGATCGTCGAGATCTGCGATTCAGTCGGCAAGGTCTGCCCGAAATAGCTCTGAATCAGGTAGAGCAGACGATCCTGCTTGGCCTCGTCAGCGCGGCTGGGCATGCCGCCCTCGACCAGCATTTTCAGGTATTCGGTCAGGCTGGCCTTGGCAATGCGCTGCAACGCGTGGGTGATTTCCGCGTCACCAATGCGCAAGGTTTTCTTGACCGGTTCCTTTTGTTCCAGCTCAAAAGCGTCGGCGTCGATCGTGAACGAGATCTGCATGGCTCAGGCGCTCCGAGTTATTTCCCGCTGGTTTCCGGGTATGGATCCTGAGGCGCATCGCCTTGGCCACTGAGGACTTTCCAGCCCTTGAGCGGATGCGAGGCTTCGGTGAAATCAGGGCAGGGCGGCATCGATGATTGCGACGGGCCCGAATACTCTCGGCCGCAGTCCACACAGGCGTAGGTGCCAGCCGAAATGTCACTGCCGTAAGGAACGCTGTCTTTTTGCATGGGTAAATCTCCGGTGGATGAAGGGAAGATCCTAGGGAGATTTGTTCGGTTGGAATGTCGGACGTTTCGCTGAGTTGTGTCAGACATTTCTTGCGCGCATAAAAAAGATCGCAGACTTCGTCAGCCCCTACAGAAATTTCATACAAACGAAATTCGCTTTTTGTAGGAGCTGCCGCAGGCTGCGATCTTTAGCCTTTCAGCAATCAGTGACGCTTGCGATTACTGATCAGCGTACCCACACCGGTATCAGTGAAGATTTCCAGCAGGATCGCGTTCGGTACACGCCCGTCGATGATCAACGAGCTGCCGACGCCGCCCTGAACCGCTTCCAGCGCGCAACGGATCTTCGGCAGCATGCCGCCGTAGATGGTGCCGTCGGCAATCAGATCGTCGACCTGCTGCGTGCTCAGGCCGGTCAACACGGTGCCCGACTTGTCCATCAGGCCGGCGATGTTGGTCAGCAGCATCAGCTTTTCAGCTTTCAGCGCTTCGGCGACTTTACCAGCCACCAGGTCGGCGTTGATGTTGTACGACTCACCGTTGGCGCCGACGCCGATTGGCGCGATCACCGGGATGAAATCACCTTTGACCAACAGGTTGAGCAAGTCGGTGTTGATCCCGATGACTTCGCCCACGTGGCCGATGTCGATGATTTCCGGCTGGGTCATCTCCGGGGTCTGGCGGGTAACGGTGAGCTTTTTCGCACGAATCAGCTCGGCGTCTTTACCGGTCAGGCCGATGGCGCTGCCGCCGTGGCGGTTGATCAGGTTGACGATACTTTTGTTGACCTGACCGCCCAAGACCATTTCGACGACGTCCATGGTCGCCGCGTCGGTGACGCGCATGCCATCGACGAAGTGGCTTTCGATCGACAAGCGCTTGAGCAGATCACCGATCTGCGGGCCGCCGCCGTGCACGACCACCGGGTTGATGCCGACGGCTTTCATCAGCACGATGTCGCGGGCGAAGCCGGTTTTCAGCTCCTCGCTTTCCATCGCGTTGCCGCCGTATTTGATCACCAGGGTCTTGCCGACATAACGTCGGATATAAGGCAGCGCTTCGGACAGGACCTTGGCAGTGTTGGCGGCGGCATCGCGTTCGAGGGTCATTCAGGGCTCCGGGTGGATCAGAACGGTAGTTGGAGATCAGGTGCAACACGTTTCAATTGGGCGTGGAACACGTCCTTGATGCGCTGCAATTCAGCCTCGTCATCGGCCTCGAAGCGCAGCACCAGCACCGGTGTGGTGTTGGACGCGCGCACCAGGCCCCAGCCTTTGGCGTAATCGACTCGCACGCCGTCAATGGTGGTCAGGTCAGCGCCTGCGCCCCACTGTGCGTCGTGCAGTGCATCAATGATGCTGAATTTGCTCTCTTCGGTCACATGGATATTGATTTCCGGCGTAGAAATATCGTTCGGGAAGGTCGCAAACAGCTCTTCCGCAGTAGATTTTTCCTTGCTGAGGATCTCCAGCAGCCGCGCGGCGCTGTAGATGCCATCGTCGAAACCGAACCAGCGCTCCTTGAAGAAGATGTGCCCGCTCATTTCACCGGCCAGTAGCGCACCGGATTGTTTCATTTTCTTTTTGATCAACGAATGGCCAGTCTTCCACATTAGCGGACGGCCGCCGTATTCCTTGATCAGTGGCACCAGACGACGGGTGCATTTGACGTCGAAAATGATTTCCGCGTCCGGGTTGCGCGCAACCACGTCACGGGCGAACAGCATCAGCAGACGATCCGGGTAGACGATGCTGCCGGTGTTGGTCACCACGCCGACACGGTCGCCGTCGCCGTCGAACGCCAGGCCGATGTCGGCGTTGGTTTCCTTGACCTTGGCGATCAGGTCGACGAGGTTTTCAGGCTTGCCCGGATCCGGGTGATGGTTGGGGAAGTTGCCGTCGACTTCGCAGAACAGCGGGATGACTTCGCAGTACAGCGCTTCGATCAGTTGCGGGGCGATCACGCCGGCCGCGCCATTGCCGCAGTCGACCACGACCTTCATGCGCCGCGCCAGTTTGATGTCCTGGACGATTTCGGTGTTGTAGCGGTCGAGGATCTCGACTTGGGTAACGCTGCCGGTGCCGCTGCTCAGATTGTTGGTCTTGATGCGCTCATGCAGCACCTGAATCTGTTCGTTGGCGAGGGTGTCGCCGGCGATGACGATCTTGAAACCGTTGTAGTTCGACGGGTTGTGGCTGCCAGTGAGCATCACGCCCGACTTGCCGGCCAGCACGTTGGCGGCGTAGTACAGCGCCGGCGTCGGCACCAGGCCGACATCGCTGACATGGCAGCCGCTTTCGGCGATACCGCGAATCAGCTCGGCAACCAGCTCCGGGCCGGACAAGCGGCCGTCGCGACCGACGGACACATTCGGCTCACCTTGAGCCAGGCTCTGCGAACCGATGGCGCGGCCGATCCAGTAAGCGGTTTCGGCATTGAGGAATTCCGGCACGGTGCCGCGAATGTCATAGGCGCGGAAAATGCTGTCGGGCAGCTTCGGGGCGATCTTGGCTGGGGTGCTCATCTACGGAAATGCTCCATCTCGAAAGTGGCGGGACAGACCGACGAATCGTTCGACGGCAGGCTCAAACTGAAGGGTATGACGGCGTTTTCCACAGAGAGTTCGTGGTATGAAAGGGCCATGACGCCTCGGCTGGCGTGGCTTTCGGCCGGCAAAACCTTGATTTACGGTGTTAAAACCTGCTGCCGATGTAGCGCATTTTTTGTGGCGAGGGGATTTATCCCCGCTGGGCTGCGCAGCAGACCCAAAAATCTTGGGGCCGCTTCGCAGCCCATCGGGGATAAATCCCCTCGCCACAATAATTTCTATCCGGTTATTTGGTGCCGGTATGGCCAAAACCGCCGGTGCCGCGCTCGGTTTCGACGAACTCTTCAACCATTTCGAAGTGCGCCTGTACCACCGGTACCAGCACCAGTTGCGCCAGACGTTGGCCGACGGTCATGGTGAAATCGCTCTGGCCACGGTTCCAGCAGGACACCATCAGCGGGCCCTGATAGTCGGAGTCGATCAGGCCGACGAGGTTGCCCAGCACGATGCCGTGCTTATGGCCCATGCCCGAGCGCGGCAGGATCAGTGCGGCAAGGTTCGGGTCGCCGATGTAAACCGACAGACCGGTGGGGATCAGCACGGTTTCACCCGGCTTGATCACGATGTCCTGTTCCAGCATGGCGCGCAGGTCGAGGCCGGCGGAGCCCGGAGTGGCGTATTGCGGCAGCGGAAAATCGGTGCCGATGCGTGGGTCGAGGATCTTGGCTTGCAAAGCGTGCATGTAAATTAAACCTGGTTCAGACGTTCGGCG
>NZ_JBIVJB010000167.1:0-5239 GCF_044750025.1 Pseudomonas sp. NPDC088885
GCTATGTCGAATCGCTGTCGGCCTATGCCCGCCAGTTCCTGTCGATGATGGAAAAACCCGACGTCGACACCATCGAAGGCCTGTCGCCGGCGATTTCCATCGAACAGAAATCGACCTCGCATAACCCGCGATCCACGGTCGGCACCATCACCGAAATCTACGACTACCTGCGCCTGCTCTATGCACGCGTGGGTACGCCGCGCTGCCCGGATCACGATATTCCGCTGGAAGCGCAGACCGTCAGCCAGATGGTCGACCTGGTGCTGGCGCAGCCCGAAGGCAGCAAGCTGATGCTGCTGGCGCCGGTGATCCGCGAGCGCAAAGGTGAACACCTTTCAGTTTTCGAAGAGCTGCGGGCGCAAGGTTTCGTTCGCGCGCGCGTCAACGGGCGCATTTGCGAGCTCGACGAGCTGCCGAAACTGGATAAACAGAAGAAGCACTCGATTGACGTGATCGTCGACCGCTTCAAGGTTCGCGCCGATCTGCAACAGCGTCTGGCCGAATCGTTCGAAACCGCGCTGAAACTGGCGGACGGCATTGCACTCGTGGCGCCGATGGACGACGAGCCAGGCGAAGAGATGATCTTCTCCGCGCGCTTCGCCTGCCCGATCTGCGGCCACGCGATCAGCGAGCTGGAACCGAAGCTGTTCTCCTTCAACAATCCGGCCGGTGCCTGCCCGACGTGCGATGGTCTGGGGGTGAAGCAGTTCTTCGACATCAAGCGACTGGTCAACGGCGAGCTGACCCTGGCCGAAGGCGCGATACGCGGCTGGGACCGGCGCAACGTTTATTACTTCCAGATGCTGGGTTCGCTGGCGTCGCACTATAAGTTCAGCCTGGAAAAACCGTTCAACGAACTGACCGCCGAACAGCAGAAACAGATTCTGCACGGCAGCGGCTCGCAGAACGTCGACTTCAAATATTTGAACGACCGTGGCGATATCGTCAAACGTTCGCACCCGTTCGAAGGCATCGTGCCGAATCTGGAACGTCGCTACCGCGAGACTGAATCGGCGAGCGTGCGCGAAGAGTTGGCCAAGTTCCTCAGCACCCAGTCCTGCCCGGATTGCCGTGGCACGCGTCTACGGCGTGAAGCACGCCATGTGTGGGTCGGCGAGAAGACATTGCCAGCGGTGACCAATCTGCCGATCGGCGATGCCTGCGTGTACTTCGGCGAACTGAAGATGACCGGGCGTCGCGGCGAGATCGCTGACAAGATTCTCAAGGAAATCCGCGAGCGTCTGCAATTCCTCGTCAACGTCGGCTTGGATTACCTGTCGCTGGATCGCAGCGCGGACACCCTGTCCGGCGGCGAAGCACAGCGTATTCGCCTGGCCAGCCAGATCGGTGCCGGCCTCGTCGGTGTTTTGTACATCCTCGATGAACCGTCGATTGGTCTGCACCAACGTGACAACGATCGCCTGCTCGGCACGCTCAAACATCTGCGTGACATCGGCAACACGGTGATCGTGGTTGAGCACGACGAAGATGCGATTCGTCTGGCCGACTATGTTGTGGATATTGGCCCGGGCGCCGGTGTGCACGGCGGGCAGATTGTTGCCGAAGGTACGCCGGCCGAAGTCATGGCGCACCCGGATTCCCTGACCGGTAAATACCTGTCGGGCCGGGTGAAGATTGAAGTGCCGGCCAAACGTACGCCACGCAACAAGAAGCTGACTCTGTCGCTCAAGGGCGCGCGCGGTAACAACCTGCGCAATGTCGACCTGGAAATTCCGATCGGCCTGCTGACCTGCGTGACTGGCGTGTCCGGCTCGGGCAAATCGACGCTGATCAACAACACGCTGTTTCCGCTGAGCGCCACCGCACTTAACGGCGCGACGACGCTGGAAGCCGCCGCGCATGACAGCATCAAGGGCCTGGACCATCTCGATAAAGTTGTCGACATCGACCAAAGCCCGATCGGTCGTACGCCGCGCTCCAACCCGGCGACGTACACCGGGCTGTTCACGCCAATCCGCGAGCTGTTCGCTGGCGTTCCCGAGTCGCGTTCCCGTGGTTACGGCCCGGGGCGTTTCTCGTTCAACGTCAAGGGCGGTCGCTGCGAGGCGTGCCAGGGCGACGGTCTGATCAAGGTCGAAATGCACTTCTTGCCGGACATCTATGTGCCGTGCGACGTGTGCAAGAGCAAGCGCTACAACCGCGAAACCCTTGAGATCAAATACAAGGGCAAGAATATCCACGAAACCCTCGAAATGACCATCGAAGAAGCGCGGGTGTTCTTCGATGCGGTGCCAGCGCTGGCGCGCAAGCTGCAAACGTTAATGGATGTCGGCCTGTCGTACATCAAGCTCGGGCAGTCGGCGACCACGTTGTCCGGCGGTGAAGCGCAACGCGTCAAGCTGTCCCGCGAGCTGTCGAAGCGTGACACCGGCAAAACTCTGTACATCCTCGACGAGCCGACCACAGGCCTGCACTTCGCGGATATCCAGCAATTGCTCGACGTGCTGCATCGCCTGCGCGATCACGGCAACACCGTGGTGGTGATCGAACACAACCTCGACGTGATCAAGACGGCCGACTGGCTGGTCGATCTCGGGCCGGAGGGTGGTTCCAAGGGTGGGCAGATCATCGCCGTGGGTACGCCGGAGCAAGTGGCCGAGATGAAACAGTCTCACACTGGCCATTACCTCAAGCCGTTGCTGATCCGCGATCGGGCTTAAACGCCGGGCATGAAAAAGCCCCTGTCACTTCAACAGTGACAGGGGCTTTTTTGTACCTACTGCGATCAGGAGGTGTGCGATTGCAGGTAATTCTCGAGACCGATCAGTTTGATCAGGCCCAACTGCTTTTCCAGCCAGTAGGTGTGATCTTCTTCGGTGTCGTTCAACTGCACACGCAGGATCTCGCGGCTGACGTAATCTTTGTGCTGCTCGCACAGCTCGATGCCTTTGCACAGCGCGGCACGAACTTTGTACTCAAGGCGCAGATCCGCTTCGAGCATCTCCGGCACAGTACTGCCGACATCCAGATCATCCGGACGCATGCGCGGTGTGCCTTCGAGCATCAGAATGCGGCGCATCAACGCATCAGCGTGACCCGCTTCTTCTTCCATTTCGTGGTTGATTCGCTCGTAGAGCTTGGTGAACCCCCAGTCCTCATACATCCGCGAATGAACGAAATATTGATCACGCGCGGCCAGTTCGCCGGTCAGCAACGTGTTGAGGTAATCGATTACGTCTGGGTGGCCTTGCATCGCCCTACATCTCCCTACTTGAAAGGCTGTAGTTTGAACCAACCTGACCGGAAGGTCACCCCGCTTAGCGCAATAAAAGCGAAGATACTCTGAGAAAAGCAGCCTAAATAACGCAAAAACCGCCCAAATGAGGGCGGTTCTGCTTCTCGTTTAGACTTCGTTAAGCTGTACGTTGAGCAGCTTTGCGATTGCTTCTCCATACGCCGGATCGGCTTTGTAGAAATGCTGCAACTGGCGATCAACGACATCGCTCGAAACACCACTCATTGCACCGGCGATGTTGCTGACCAACAGCGCTCTTTGAGCGTCGCTCATCAACCGGAACAGCGCACCGGCGTGGCTGTAGTAATCGGTGTCTTCGCGGTGATCGTAACGGTCAGCCGCACCGTTCAGGGCCAGCGCAGGCTCGGCGTAATGCGGAGCTTGTTTCGGCGATTCGATGTAGCTGTTTGGCTCGTAATTCGGTGCTGCGCCGCCATTGCTGCCGAACGCCATCGAACCGTCGCGCTGGTAAGTATTCACCGGGCTGCGTGGCGCGTTCACCGGCAGTTGCTGGTGATTGGTGCCTACGCGGTAGCGATGCGCATCGGCGTAAGCGAAGACGCGACCTTGCAGCATGCGATCCGGCGACAGACCGACACCTGGCACCACATTGCTTGGGCCGAACGCGGCTTGTTCAACTTCAGCGAAGTAGTTCTGCGGGTTGCGATTCAGTTCCAGCTCGCCCACTTCGATCAGCGGGAATTCTTTCTGCGACCAGGTTTTGGTCACGTCGAACGGGTTCTCGTAATGCGCCGCCGCTTGCGCCTCGGTCATGATCTGAATGCACACGCGCCATTTCGGGAAATCACCGCGTTCAATCGCTTCAAACAGATCGCGCTGGGCGTAATCCGGGTCGGTGCCGGCAATACGGGCAGCATCCGCAGGTGCCAGATTCTTGATGCCTTGTTTTGTCTTGTAGTGCCACTTCACCCAGTGACGCTCGCCTTGCGCGCTGATGAGGCTGTACGTGTGACTGCCGAAGCCGTGCATGTGACGGTAACCGTCAGGAATGCCGCGATCGGAGAACAGAATGGTCACCTGGTGCAGCGCCTCAGGCGAATGCGACCAGAAGTCCCACATCATCTGCGCGCTTTTCAGGTTGCTTTGTGGCAGACGCTTTTGCGTGTGAATGAAGTCCGGGAATTTCAGCGGATCACGGATGAAGAACACCGGGGTGTTGTTGCCAACGATGTCCCAGTTGCCTTCCTCGGTATAGAACTTCAGCGCGAAGCCACGTGGATCTCGCTCGGTGTCGGCAGAACCACGTTCGCCACCCACGGTAGAGAAACGCAGGAACGTCGGGGTTTGTTTGCCTACAGATTCAAACAGTTTGGCGCTGGTGTACTCGGTGATATCACGAGTGACAGTGAACGTGCCGTAAGCGCCCGAGCCTTTAGCGTGGACACGACGTTCAGGAATGTTTTCACGATTGAAGTGAGCAAGTTTCTCGAGCAGGTGGAAATCGTCGAGAAGCAGCGGGCCACGTGGGCCGGCGGATCGAGAATTCTGGTTATCAGCGACAGGTGCGCCACTGGCGGTCGTAAGCGTTTTGATCTGGCTCATACGGTCTTCTTCCTCTATCAGTCTTGGAACTGCCGGCTAATCGGCTTGGTGGGAAGTATTGATCATCGACGTGAGAGCCACAAATTCATTAACTCGTGCACATCGATAGATAATTACTAATTATGATTCCCGGCCCATGGTGACAGCTGACCTATGTCAGAAGCTTGTACGAACAGCGCATTTTTCATGCAGACACAAAAAACCGGGCACTAGGCCCGGTTCTTTGTTTCAGACTGACGTCTTACTCGGCGGATACAGCTTCGCCAGCAGTAGCACGATCAACCAACTCGACGTACGCCATAGGCGCGTTGTCGCCAGTGCGGAAACCGCACTTGAGGATGCGCAGGTAGCCACCCTCACGGGTAGCGTAACGCTGCCCAGGTCGTTGAAGAGCTTACCAACGATGGCTTTCGAACGAGT
>NZ_JBIVJB010000168.1:0-5185 GCF_044750025.1 Pseudomonas sp. NPDC088885
ATCGTTCAATTAACTACCCTCAGAAGCAAGCTCCGCTACTGGCGCGCGCTTCGCATGATATTCACCGGCCTAACTTACTACATTACCTACGGCTCTGGCAGGCGCCGTCTGTAACCCTTTGTGAAACACTTTCTACACAATATTCGCTAATGCGCTCGGGGCGAAATACGAAAAACCTATCACCCCGCCAAAAAAACTCCGTTTTACTCACTACGCCCGCGGTAGCCCCAAGCCAGCATGTATTGCTCGCGGGAGGTGCCTCGAGAAGAATCCGGCTTGATCATCTGGATCTTGTCGAACTTCTTGCGAGCATCCTTCAGGTAGGTATCGAACCCTTCACCCTGAAAAATCTTGATTACAAAATTACCGCCCGGCTTGAGGATTCGCTCCGCCAAGTCTAGCGCCAGTTCACAAAGAAACATGGCTTTGGGCATGTCCACTTCGGGCGTACCACTCATATTGGGGGCCATATCGGAAATCACAAGGTCCACCTGCGAATTACCTACCGCCTCAAGGATCTGTGCGAGCACCGCATCCTCGGTGAAGTCACCTTGAATGAAAGTCACGTCCGGAATGCTGTCCATTTCCAGAATGTCCGAGGCGATCAGACGCCCCTGACCGCCGATCAACCGGCTGGTGACCTGCGACCAGCCGCCAGGCGCTGCGCCCAGGTCGACAACGCTCATGCCGGGACGGATCAGCTTGTACTTCTCCTGGACTTCCAGAAGCTTGTAACTCGCACGCGAGCGGTAGCCATCCTTCTGGGCCTGCTTCACATACGGGTCATTAACATGTCTTTTCAGCCAACCAAGGCTTGTCTTGGAACGCGCCATTGGGCACCTCGATAATTAGGGTCGTGATTAATTGGGCGGATCCACGAGCCCTCGGGTAAAATGGCCGCCATTTTACAGAATCCAGACGAAAGGGTCAGATTATGCCGCTCACTCAAGAGCAGAAGAAACAGTACAAATCCATTGGCCACCATCTGAAACCCGTTTTGACGGTAGCCGACAATGGTTTGACTGAAGGTGTGTTAGCCGAATTTGAACGTGCATTGGCGGATCACGAGCTGATCAAGATCAAGCTCACCATCCTTGATCGCGAAGCGCGCCTGGCGCAAATCGCAGAGCTGTGCAAGGTCGGCAAAGCGGATCTGGTACAGGTCATCGGCAAGATGGCACTGGTGTATCGCAAGAACTTCAGCGCCAACAAGCAGCTGTCGAACGTTCATCGCTTCAAGTGATGACAGGGGTCAAGGGTGTGCTTCGCGCACCCTGACACTCCACCCCGGCACCGGTTGCATTACCAGTATCAAACCGGAAAAGCCCAGAATCAGAAAACTGAATTCCTGCCAGCGCTGCGCCTCCGGCCAGCCGACACGCACCGCGACAAACATCGCGCACGCGTACAACGCCATCAGCAGCACCTGCCCGCGAAAATCCCGCCATAGACCGGCAAGGCCTTCAGCCTGTACCAGCACCAAAGCCTGAAATATCACGCAAGCGGCGGCAAATCCCACTACCAGCACTTCAAATGCAGCAGCTACTTCATCGATCAGCAGCGGCGCCAGGCCAATTTTGCCCAGTGCCGGCTGCAAACCGAGATGAATAAGCCATAGACCGCCGACCCATAACATCTGGGCCAGTTGCCAAAGCATGGCGCCCGCGTGCAGCGGGCGCCCTTTTTCAGATGTGACGGACTTCGACAATCTCGTACTCGATCACGCCACCAGGCGTTTTAACCGCCACCACATCACCCTCTTCCTTGGCAATCAAGGCGCGGGCCAGTGGCGAACCGACGGAAATCTTGCCGAGTTTGAAGTCAGCCTCGTCCTCACCCACGATGTGGTAAGTAACGCGCTCATCCGTCTCGACGTTGGCGATTTCCACGGTCGTACCGAAAATCACTTTGCCAGTGTGCGGGATCGACGTGACATCAATGATGACCTGATTCTGAATCCGGCCCTCGATGTCACGAATCCGCGCCTCGACCATGCCTTGCTGTTCGCGCGCGGCATGGTATTCAGCGTTTTCCTTCAAGTCACCCAGCTCGCGAGCCGTGCCGATGTCCTGGCTGAGCTTCGGACGGACGACCTTGGTCAGGTGAGTGTGTTCTTCTTCCAGGGCTTTGGCGCCCTGAACAGTCATTGGGTATTTGGTTATGCTCATGCCTTCAATCCTGCGTGTAGATCTTGCAAGCGGCGCACGGTCTTTTCCGGACCGAACTTCAGCGCTTCACAGATAGCTTCGCCAGCAGCAATGGTAGTGGTGCAGTAGATCTTGTGCTGCAGGGCATTACGACGAATGGAGTACGAATCAGCGATCGACTGACGACCTTCGGTAGTGTTGATGATCAGCGTGACTTCGTCATTCTTGATCATGTCGACCACGTGCGGACGACCCTCGGTCACCTTGTTCACACGGCGCACTTTCAGGCCTGCGGCTTCGATCAGCTTGGCAGTACCGGCAGTGGCAACCACTTCAAAACCCAAGTTGATCAGATCACGGGCCACGCCTGCAACCAGTGGCTTGTCGTCGTCACGTACGCTGATGAACGCAGTACCGCCGGTCGGCAGCACTTCGCTCGCGCCCATCTGGGCTTTGGCGAATGCTTCACCGAAGGTGTCGCCGACGCCCATCACTTCACCGGTCGACTTCATCTCTGGGCCGAGGATCGGGTCAACGCCAGGGAATTTGGCGAACGGGAAGACCGCCTCTTTCACGCTGTAGAAGTTCGGGATGATTTCTTTGGTGAAGCCGATTTCTTTCAGGGTCTTACCAGCCATCACGCGGGCAGCGATCATCGCCAGGGAGACACCGATGCACTTCGACACGAACGGTACGGTGCGGGAGGCACGCGGGTTGACCTCGATGACGTAGATGTCTTCGCCTTGCAGCGCCAACTGTACGTTCATCAGGCCGACAACGCCCAGTTCCAGGGCCATTTTCTTGACCTGTTCGCGCATCTCGTCCTGGATGTGCGCAGGCAGCGAGTACGGCGGCAGCGAGCACGCCGAGTCACCGGAGTGAACGCCAGCCTGTTCGATGTGCTGCATGATTGCGCCAATGACAACGTCTTTGCCGTCGCAGACCGCATCCACGTCCATTTCGATGGCGCAGTTGAGGAAGTGGTCGAGCAGCACCGGGCTGTCGTTGGACACTTTCACCGCATCACGCAGGTAGCGCTTGAGCTCTTCTTCTTCATAAACGATTTCCATCGCGCGGCCACCCAGTACATAGGATGGACGTACGACCAACGGGTAACCGATCTTGCTGGCGGCACGAATTGCTTCGTCTTCGCTGCGCACGGTGGCGTTAGGCGGCTGACGCAGGTTCAGGCGCTCAACCATTTGCTGGAAACGCTCACGGTCTTCGGCACGGTCGATCGCGTCCGGGCTGGTGCCGATGATTGGCACGCCAGCGGCTTCCAGAGCGCGAGCCAGTTTCAGCGGAGTCTGGCCGCCGTACTGGACAATCACGCCTTTCGGCTTCTCGACGCGGCAGATTTCCAGCACGTCTTCGAGGGTTACCGATTCGAAGTACAGACGATCGGAGGTGTCGTAGTCAGTGGAAACAGTTTCCGGGTTGCAGTTGACCATGATGGTTTCGTAGCCGTCTTCGCGCAGTGCGAGGGCAGCGTGAACGCAGCAGTAGTCGAACTCGATACCTTGGCCGATACGGTTCGGACCGCCACCCAGAATCATGATCTTGTCGCGACCCGACGGCGCGGCTTCGCACTCTTCTTCGTAAGTCGAATAAAGATAAGCGGTGTCAGTGGCGAACTCGGCGGCGCAGGTGTCAACGCGCTTGTAGACCGGGAACACTTCCAGCTTGTGACGGTGAGTCCGCAGGTTCTTCTCGGTCACACCCAGCAGCTTGGCCAGACGCTGATCGGAGAAGCCTTTGCGCTTGAGCTTGTACATCACGTCGCGGTCGATCGCGGACAGACCGAGGGTCTTGACCTTCTCTTCGTCCTTGATCAGATCTTCGATCTGTACCAGGAACCAAGGGTCGATCATGTTCATCGCGAAGATTTCTTCGACGGTCATGCCGGCGCGGAAAGCGTCTGCCACGTACCAGATGCGCTCGGCGCCCGGCACGGTCAGTTCACGCTTGAGCACGCTCATGCTTTCCGGGTTGCTCAGATCGAGCTTCTCGTCCAGACCGCAAACGCCTACTTCCAGGCCGCGCAGAGCTTTCTGCAGGGATTCCTGGAATGTACGGCCGATGGCCATGACTTCACCGACCGACTTCATTTGAGTGGTCAGACGCGCGTCAGCCTTGGCGAACTTCTCGAAGGCGAAGCGCGGCAGCTTGGTGACGACGTAGTCGATCGACGGCTCGAAGGACGCCGGGGTTTTGCCGCCGGTGATGTCGTTCGACAGTTCGTCGAGGGTGTAGCCCACAGCCAGTTTGGCCGCGACTTTGGCGATCGGGAAACCGGTGGCTTTCGAAGCCAGCGCCGAGGAACGCGATACGCGCGGGTTCATTTCGATCACGACCATACGGCCAGTGTCCGGGCAGATACCGAATTGCACGTTGGAACCGCCGGTCTCGACGCCGATCTCGCGCAGTACCGCCAGAGAGGCGTTACGCAGGATCTGGTATTCCTTGTCGGTCAGGGTTTGTGCTGGAGCCACGGTGATCGAGTCACCGGTGTGCACGCCCATCGGGTCAAAGTTTTCGATCGAGCAGACGATGATGCAGTTGTCCTTTTTGTCGCGGACAACTTCCATCTCATATTCTTTCCAGCCGATCAGCGATTCGTCGATCAGCAGCTCTTTGGTCGGCGACAGGTCGAGACCGCGGGCGCAGATTTCTTCGAACTCTTCACGGTTGTACGCGATGCCACCACCGGTGCCGCCCATGGTGAAGGACGGACGAATGATGCACGGGAAGCCGAGGGTTTCGAGAACCGCGTTGGCTTCTTCCATGCTGTGGGCGATACCGGAACGCGGGCACGCCAGGCCGATGGATTTCATCGCCTTGTCGAAACGCGAACGGTCTTCAGCCTTGTCGATGGTGTCGGCGTTGGCGCCGATCATTTCTACGCCGAACTTCTCCAGAATGCCTTCGCGTTCCAGGTCCAGGGCGCAGTTCAGAGCAGTCTGGCCGCCCATGGTTGGCAACACGGCGTCCGGACGCTCTTTCTCGATGATCTTGGCAACGGTCTGCCACTTGATCGG
>NZ_JBIVJB010000169.1:0-5146 GCF_044750025.1 Pseudomonas sp. NPDC088885
AGTTGCCCGCGAACGCTGTAGTAGTAATGAGTGACCTGTCCGTCAGGATCGACAGCCTCGGTGATGTCGCCCTCGGCATTGCGCCGATAAATCCACACCGCATCGCCACGCGAACGCCGATGCAGGAAACCGTTGCGATACTCGTAGGAAGTCGGCGCATCCGCCGCAGGAATCAGCGCAATCAGCCGTCCGACATCGTCATAGCGGTACTCGGTGATAGAACCCAGCGCATCCTGTTCAGCGACCAACCGTCCCTGATCGTCGTACGCCTTGAGTTGCTCACCGCCATCGGCCTCAACCTTGCGCACCAGTCGCGCACGGTCGTCGTGAACGTAAACCTCTTCAGTGCCATCGACGTAATGCACCGCGACACTGCCGTCGTCATCCCAGACATAACGCGTGTCCATCTGCGAAAACGACGCCCAGTGCCGCACGCAGCGCGCAGCCTTGCCAGCCCGTTCCCACTCCCAGAAAAAACTCGCACCACCGGTCAGCTGTCGCTGCAGGATGACGTGCGCATCGTCGTAGTCGTAGCGCTCGCTTTCACCTGCGGCATTGGTCGCCGCGAGCAAACGCTGACGCGCGTCATAGCAATAACTGACGAGGGTTTGCTCGGTACGCCACGTCTCTTCAAGGCAATCGGCTGGATGAAAACTCTGGTAGTCGATCGCAATCAGTTGCGCACGGTCGTAACGCAACTGCAGCGCCCGCCCCGCGCCATTGTCGAGACGACTGATGCGATCCTGACGATCGCGGCTGATGCGTAAACGGTTGTCGTACGCATCGCTAAGCGCCGTCAGACGCCCGGCCCGAAAGTGGTAAAACCGCGCCGTTTCCCCAGCCAGCGCGAGGATCAATTCCTCCGGCTCATCCCCGAGAAAAATTGCTGCCCGCGACAGACTGTTGTGAATAGAAGGCCGCTCAACACTCGGCAACGGTAACCGTGTGCGCCTATTCTCGTGATCGACCCAAACAACCGAGTCACCATCAAATTCCAATCGATGCGCCAGCGAATGGCTCCAGCCAAACCCCTGCCCGACATCGATTTCCACGGCACTGGTGCGATACAACCGGGTGAACTCAAACGGCAACACACCATCGAGCACGCCATCAGTCAGCGTGAGCAGTTCTTCGCCGGTGACCATCGACACCGGACAACCGTTGGTGCAGGTACGCGGTACACAATCAGCGCTGTCCCCGTTGGGATTTTTCGCCTGATCCGGAGCGTCATCGTGGTGCTCGTCTTTCTTCAGCAAGGCGTTGCGCTTGGCATCCCAACGCAACTGCATCCGGCCTTTTTTCACCCCGGCGGCAATCCCGCGTGCAGCGACTTTTTTGTATTTGTCGACGTACTTGATGAAGCCTTCGACGATGGCGAACATCGCCTTCAGCAACCGCGTCAACGCTGACAACAACTGCGCGGCGCGGTCAGCCAGACGCAGCGTCAGATAAGCGATGCCGGCACCCGCACCGACAAACGTCAGCACGACGCCGATCAGCACATCGATCAGCACCTGCACGATCATCATTGACGCAGCTTCGGCGGTTTTGCCGGCGATTTCGCTGGGCGGCAGCATCTCCAGCCAAAGGCTGGCGGTACGCAGCAGCAAACACAGCGCCGCTTCATCGCTCATCAGCAGTTGCAGCTTTTCCATGACATCGGGAGCCGTCTCCGCCAGCTCCTTTAACTGCGTGGCCCCAGCCCCCAACCGCTCGGCAAAGGCCCCGGGATCCTTGAGAATGTCCGAGAGCAAACCGATGCTGTCCCACACACCCTCGATCGCCGCCCAACTTCCGGCCAGCATGCCGTTGCTTGCCGATGTCGCCACCGATTGCGACCACTGCGGTTTAAAACCCTGCCACTCACCGCGCAGCCAGCCGTCGAGTTCACCGGTCAGGCCGTCGTAGGCTTTAAACAGGTCATCAACCTGGGCCGTGGTGACCTCGCTGTGCACCAGCACCCGATAGAACTTGCCCGCTGTGCCCTTGAACAAGCCTTTACCTTGCGCATCAAGGGTCACGGGGGTGACTTCGCCACTGTCCATGGCGATCACATCGACGGTGATGTTGCCGAGCGCAATGTCGTACACCGACTCGAACTTGCTCTCGATCAGCATCGGCCCGCTCTTCGGGCACTGGACGACGCCGGAGAAAAACTCGTTATCGGTACTGCTGACAACGGTGCTGTTTTCGCCGAAGCGGATGATCCGCTCCATGCCCATCAGCGACGGCAGATCCGCCGCGTGGCTGACGTTGTCTGCGGCACGGCTGGCCCAGTGCTTGAGCTGTTCGCGGTAGAGACTGAGGCTGGCGGGAAAGCTGTCGAGTTCTTGCTCGATGCGAGCGATGGCGTCCATCAGCGCACGTCAAAGCGCGAATTGGACGGGTTAATCGGGTCGAACATGAGCGTTCCCTCGCGCAAAAAAATAGGCGCGGGAACTGTGCGGGGGATCAATCAGGAAAGAAGTCGGCCAAGTAGGCGATGGTTGTAGGACTAATCTGTAAACGCTTACCCACAGCTAAACAAAAGAAGCCAAAACGCAAACAGGGCGTGAGGTTTCCCTCATGCCCTGTTTATTAATGACGAGATTTACTGGCTGGAATCGCGCGAACTCAATTCTTGCAGTTTGTGCTCGGCCAATGGGTGCCCAGCCTTGGCGGCCATGCTCCACCAGCGCGCAGCCTCCTCTGGATCCGGCGCCTTGCTCGGCGTACCGGCAAGGCTGATCACGCCGACCTGATAGGCCGCTTTGCCATCGCCGGCCAGTGCCGCCAGACGCAGCAGTCGCACGCCCTCTTCACGCGCGCCCAGACCCACACCGCGAAAGGTCAGAATGTGCCCGTAAAAGCTTTGCGCGCCGACATCGCCGAGGTTGGCCATGCGCGCAAATTGCCCTTCCATCCAGCGCCAGATGCGCGGCTGGCGAACACACCACGACCAATGAAACAGCCGGCGGGCCAGCCAATAACTGGCCCGCGCCTTGAGGCGTAAAAACACTCAGGCCTCCGCCGATTCCGGGTACTCGTATTCGAACACTCTGACCACTTCGGAAGCGTGCCACGACGCGGCGGCAACTCCGTCGGACGGCCCGGAAAAACGCCCCAGACGTTCAACACATTCAAAAAAACCGGTGCGCGGTAAACGGCTCGCGCCTTGGCTGATTACCAGTGAACTGCGCAGCGGTTGCTCGGCCTTGGCATCCAGCGCGGCGAGATGTTCAAGTGCAGCGGTCAGGGTTTGCATGGCCGGTGTCGGCAGTTGCAGACGCTCAAGCAAGGCGCGATACGTCAGCAGATGACGCTGTCGGCGCGCCTGATCCAACTCCCCCAGCAACCCGTCCCAATGTTGTCGACTGATGCGTACGCTCACGATTCATCCCTCCAACCTGGCACCGTCAATTCCCAGGCCAGGCTGCGGCGAATCGCGGCGTCGGGCGCACGCTCACCACTTTCGATCATGGCCAGATAAGACGGGCTGATGCCTACCGTGCGGGCCAGCGCCTCGATGGCGATGCCCTTCCCTTCGCGCAAACTGCGGAGTTGATCCAGACCTGGAAGAATCGGGTCTGAAGTGGCCGCGACAGGCGTTGGGGCCGGACGCGACGGTGTTTCGTTGAGACCTGCTGCTTTGAGTAACGCCTGATATTGAGCCCATGGCAGAACCGCGTATTCGGGTTCGCCATCGCGTGCAATTATCTGAATATCCATGACTACCCCGTAGGACAACAACACTTAGCGAGTCGGCACTTTTCCCTAGAAGTGTAATCCTAACAGCGGCTAAGGTCGCGGGGGCGATCTATCTATCGCAGGTCTTGGTTATTCAGGGCTTTTTCGGGCCTTCCAGTTGCAGTTGTTCAGGTGTATCGGGCAGACGTTCGGCAACCGCGAGTTTTTCCGGACGCTGACGACTGCGCCACAGGCGGAACGCGTTGAGTTCTTCGTCGAGGGTTTTCATCAGCCAGGCGAGCACGGCGATGTCGTCGAGCATGCCGAAGACCGGGATGAAATCCGGAATGGCATCGACCGGACTGAGGAAGTACATCAACCCCGCCACCACCGAGACCAACGCCTTGCCACTGATTGCGCGGTACTCGCCACGCCAGTAAGCCAGACACAGCGCCTGCAGCAAACGCAGGTCATCTTTGAGCTTGCCAAGGCGATTGCCTTGCGCGGCGCCTTTGCTGGCCACGGCGAACAATAAAGTCGGCAGGCGACCACGGGCCAGCAAACGGCCAGCGAGGGGCAGGAATCGAGCGAAATTCCACGGAGCTTTCATCTATTCCTCCCGATGAAATGTTATCCACACAAATTGTGGATAACCTTGTGAACAGAGCTGCATTTCGGCGCTGAGAGCCCCGGTTTATAAGGGCCGCGCTCAGATCGGGCGTTTTTTACTCACATAAAAAACCCCAATATTTCATTGACTTGGCGGCTCAGGGCGTCTAGCGCGGGCAGCCTCAAAGCTATGACTCCCCTGACCGGCATCGGTTCGCTCTGTTTACGCCCGCCAACCTGCAGATGCAACAACGCCCCGCTTAAGCGAGGCGTTGTTGTTGAAGCCGAAGCTGCTTACTTGGCAGCAGCAGCGTCTTCTTTGGCTGGATCCTTGATGGCCAGCAGTTCCAGGTCGAAAACCAGAACCGAGTTGGCCGGGATTGCCGGGCTTGGCGATTGCGCGCCGTAAGCCAGATCGCTAGGGATGTACAGTTTGTACTTCTCGCCAACGTGCATCAGTTGCAGACCTTCAACCCAACCCGGGATCACGCCGCTTACTGGCAGATCGATCGGGCTGCCGCGCTCGACGGAGCTGTCGAATACGGTGCCGTTGGTCAGCTTGCCGGTGTAGTGAACAGTCACTACGTCCGTCGGCTTAGGCTGTGGGCCGTCGGCCTTTTTGATGACTTCGTATTGCAGGCCGGAAGCAGTTGTTGTCACGCCTGCTTTCTTGCCATTTTCTTCGAGGAATTTCTTGCCAGCGGTTGCCGACTCTTCGCTCATCTTGGCCATACGCTCTTCGGCACGCTTTTGCAGCGCGGCGAAAGCTTCAACCAGTTCTTCGTCTTTCAGCTTCTGTTCTTTCTTGCCGACGGCATGCCGATCAAGCGGTGGAACTGGATTCGCTGCGCTTTCGGCAGATTCTTTCCAA
>NZ_JBIVJB010000170.1:0-4212 GCF_044750025.1 Pseudomonas sp. NPDC088885
GAGATGCCAAAGAATCTGCTCATGTGCTTGATCATCGCGGCTGTCCTGGTGACAGTGATGAACAACTTCTCCAGCCCTAACGAGCCGCAGACCCTCAACTATTCCGACTTCATCCAGCAGGTCAAGGATGGCAAGGTCGAACGCGTAGCGGTTGATGGCTATGTGATTACCGGCAAACGCAATGACGGCGACAGCTTCAAGACCATTCGTCCGGCGATTCAGGACAATGGCCTGATCGGCGATCTGGTCGACAACCACGTTGTGGTTGAAGGCAAGCAGCCTGAACAGCAAAGCATCTGGACCCAGCTTCTGGTGGCCAGCTTCCCGATCCTGGTGATCATCGCGGTGTTCATGTTCTTCATGCGCCAGATGCAGGGCGGTGCCGGCGGCAAGGGCGGGCCGATGAGCTTCGGCAAGAGCAAGGCGCGCCTGCTCTCCGAAGATCAGGTAAAAACCACGTTGGCTGACGTTGCCGGTTGCGACGAAGCCAAGGAAGAAGTGGGCGAGCTGGTTGAATTCCTCCGTGATCCGGGCAAGTTCCAGCGCCTGGGCGGTCGTATTCCTCGCGGTGTGCTGATGGTCGGTCCTCCGGGTACCGGTAAAACCTTGCTGGCCAAGGCGATTGCCGGCGAAGCCAAAGTGCCGTTCTTCACCATTTCCGGTTCTGACTTCGTCGAGATGTTCGTCGGTGTCGGTGCCAGCCGTGTGCGTGACATGTTCGAGCAGGCGAAGAAACACGCGCCTTGCATCATCTTCATCGACGAAATCGACGCCGTCGGTCGCCATCGTGGCGCCGGTATGGGTGGTGGTCACGATGAGCGTGAGCAGACCCTCAACCAGTTGCTGGTTGAGATGGACGGCTTCGAAATGAACGACGGCATCATTGTTATCGCTGCAACCAACCGTCCTGACGTACTCGACCCTGCGCTGCTGCGTCCGGGCCGTTTCGACCGTCAGGTTGTGGTCGGTCTGCCGGATATCCGTGGTCGCGAGCAGATCCTCAAAGTACACATGCGCAAAGTGCCGATGGGTGACGACGTCGCTCCGGCCGTGATCGCACGTGGTACTCCGGGCTTCTCGGGTGCTGACCTGGCTAACCTGGTCAACGAAGCGTCGCTGTTCGCTGCACGTAGCGGCAAGCGCATCGTCGAGATGAAAGAATTCGAACTGGCCAAAGACAAGATCATGATGGGCGCCGAGCGCAAATCGATGGTCATGTCCGAGAAAGAAAAGCAGAACACTGCTTATCACGAAGCGGGCCACGCCATTGTGGGTCGCGTCGTGCCTGAGCATGATCCGGTCTACAAGGTGTCGATCATCCCGCGCGGTCGTGCGCTGGGTGTGACCATGTTCCTGCCGGAAGAAGATCGCTACAGCCTGTCCAAGCGCGCACTGATCAGTCAGATCTGCTCGCTGTACGGCGGCCGTATTGCTGAAGAAATGACACTGGGCTTCGACGGTGTCACCACCGGTGCTTCCAACGACATCATGCGTGCCAGCCAGATTGCACGGAACATGGTGACGAAATGGGGCCTGTCGGAAAAACTCGGTCCGCTGATGTACGCCGAAGAAGAGGGCGAAGTTTTCCTAGGTCGCGGCGGTGGCGGTCAGGCGGCCAGCTTCTCCGGTGAAACAGCCAAGCTGATCGACTCCGAAGTGCGCAGCATCATTGATCAGTGCTACGGCACGGCCAAGCAGATCCTCACGGACAACCGTGACAAGCTCGATGCCATGGCTGACGCTCTGATGAAGTACGAAACGATCGATGCTGAACAGATCGACGACATCATGGCCGGTCGCACACCTCGCGAACCTCGCGACTGGTCGGGTGGCACGGGTACACCGCCGCCTCCGGTTGTTCAGGATGAGCGTCCGGAAACACCGATTGGCGGTCCGGCTGCTGACGTTTAAGGTTTGAAATGACTTTTGCACAGTCCCTGACCCGGTTGCCTTGCGGCAACCGGGTTCTTGATTTGGCCCATACGCATGTCATGGGCATTCTCAATGTCACTCCCGATTCCTTTTCCGACGGTGGTCGATACAGCCAGCTCGACGCGGCCCTGCGCCACGCCGAAGCCATGGTCGCCGCCGGTGCGACGCTGATCGATGTTGGCGGCGAGTCGACTCGCCCCGGTGCGCGTGCGGTCTCGCCGCTGGAAGAGCTTGAGCGCGTCGCGCCGATCGTCGAGCTGATCAATCGCGAGCTCGATGTGATTATCTCGGTTGATACCTCGACGCCCGCGGTGATGCGCGAAACGGCGCGGCTCGGTGCTGGTCTGATTAACGATGTCCGTTCATTGCAGCGTGATGGTGCACTGGATGCAGCAGCGGCGACTGGTTTGCCGGTGTGCCTGATGCATATGCTGGGTGAGCCTGGTGACATGCAGGACAATCCGCACTATCAGGATGTCACTCGGGAAGTCGGTGAGTTTCTCGCCGAGCGCATGACGCAATGTGCGGCTGCCGGTATTCCTGCCGAGCGAATCATTCTCGACCCGGGGTTTGGCTTCGCTAAAACCCTGCAGCACAATCTAAGCTTGTTCAAGCACATGGAGGCCCTGCATGCGTTGGGCCGGCCGCTGCTGGTGGGCGTTTCTCGTAAGAGCATGATTGGTCATGCCTTGAATCGTCCTGTGGGTGAACGACTTTTTGGTGGCCTGGCGCTGGCAGCGCTGGCTTCTGTCAAAGGTGCGCGTATATTGCGCGTCCATGATGTGGCGGAGACGGTAGACGTGGTTCGGATGATCGCGGCCGTGGAATCAGCTGAATAAGAATGATGGAGCGCATATGAGCAAAAAATACTTTGGTACCGACGGCATTCGTGGTCGTGTCGGTGTTTATCCGATCACTCCTGAGTTCATGCTCAAGCTTGGCTGGGCTGCCGGCATGGCGTTCCGCAAGATGGGCGCCTGCAAGGTGCTGGTCGGCAAGGACACGCGGATTTCCGGCTACATGTTCGAATCGGCGCTTGAAGCCGGCCTGACTTCGGCGGGTGCCGATGTGATGCTGCTGGGCCCGATGCCGACGCCGGCCATCGCTTATCTGTCACGTACGTTCCAGGCTGAAGCCGGCATTGTGATCAGTGCCTCGCACAATCCGCACGACGATAACGGTATCAAGTTTTTCTCCGGCAAAGGCACCAAGTTGCCAGATGAGCTGGAGCTGATGATTGAAGAGTTGCTCGACACACCGATGACGGTGGTTGAGTCGAGCAAGATCGGCAAGGTGTCGCGTATCAACGACGCATCCGGTCGTTACATCGAGTTCTGCAAAAGCAGTGTGCCGACCGGTACCAGCTTCTCCGGGCTGAAAATTGTTATCGACTGCGCCCACGGTGCGACCTACAAGGTAGCGCCTAGCGTGTTCCGCGAGCTGGGTGCTGAAGTGGTGGTGCTGTCGGCGCAACCTAATGGCTTGAACATCAACGACAACTGCGGCTCGACCCATATGGGCCAGTTGCAGGCGGCGGTGCTGGCTGAGCATGCTGATCTGGGTATTGCCTTCGATGGCGACGGTGATCGCGTGTTGATGGTCGATCACACCGGTGCCATCGTTGATGGTGACGAGTTGTTGTTCATCATCGCCCGTGACCTGCATGAGCGCGGCAAACTGCAGGGCGGCGTAGTCGGTACACTGATGAGCAACCTGGGTCTTGAGTTGGCGCTGGCGGAGCTTTCAATTCCGTTTATTCGTGCCAATGTCGGCGACCGCTATGTGATTGCTGAATTGCTCGAGCGCAATTGGCTGGTTGGTGGTGAAAATTCGGGGCACATCGTTTGCTTCAATCACACCACGACCGGTGATGCGATCATCGCGGCGTTGCAGGTGCTGATGGCGCTCAAGACCCGTAACGAAGGTCTGGCGCAAAGCCGTCAGGCGCTGCGCAAGTGCCCTCAAGTGCTGATCAACGTGCGTTTTGGCGGCGGCGATAATCCGCTGGAGCATCCTGCTGTCAAGGAAGCCGGTGCGCGTGTAACCCAGGCAATGGCGGGTCGTGGTCGTGTGCTTTTGCGCAAGTCCGGGACAGAGCCTCTGGTGCGCGTCATGGTCGAAGGTGAGGACGAAACCCAGGTTCGCAGCTATGCCGAAGAACTGGCAAAACTGGTAACTGAAGTTTCTGCCTGATTCGGCTTGCAAGGCATGATTGTGTTGGGTAACATCTGCGCCCACTTTGACCGACGAGGTACAGCATGCGTCGCCCTATGGTAGCTG
>NZ_JBIVJB010000170.1:4222-4813 GCF_044750025.1 Pseudomonas sp. NPDC088885
TCATCTGGCCTTGCCAAGCGGTGTTGATGTCGCGGTATTCCCGCCTTGCTTGTATATCAACCAAGTGGTTGATGGCTTGAAAGGTAAATCGATTTCGGTCGGTGCGCAGAATTCTGCGGTGGAATCCATGCAAGGTGCATTGACCGGTGAAATTGCACCGAGTCAGTTGGTGGATGCAGGTTGTTCCCTTGTGCTTGTCGGGCACTCCGAACGCCGCCAGATCATGGGCGAGCGAGACGGGATGCTGAATCGCAAGTTCGCAGCGGCACAGGCATGTGGCTTGATTCCGGTGTTGTGTGTAGGGGAAACCCTCGAGCAGCGCGAAGCCGGGAAAACTCTTGAGGTTGTCGGGCGTCAGCTGGGCAGCATCATCGAGGAGCTGGGTGTTGGTGCTTTTGCAAAAGCAGTCATTGCTTACGAGCCGGTCTGGGCCATTGGCACCGGACTGACTGCAACGCCGCAACAGGCGCAGGATGTGCATAAAGCCATTCGCGAGCAGTTGGCGGCAGAGAATTCTGAAGTCGCACGAGGTGTGCGGCTTCTATACGGCGGCAGCGTGAAGGCGGCCAATGCGGTCGAACTGTTCGGCAT
>NZ_JBIVJB010000171.1:0-4811 GCF_044750025.1 Pseudomonas sp. NPDC088885
AACACCGCCAACGCCCAGCAAGTGTTCAGCACCTGCGCAGCGATCGGTGGCAGCAACTGGGATCACTCGGCGCTGATCAAAGGTCTGGAGCACATTTCGGCCCTGCCGAATCGCTGGTGCTGGAAGACGTCGCCAGTCCTGTCGCGAAGAAGAACGAAATCCTGCTGGACGTGCACGCCGCCGGGGTCAACTTCCCCGACACGCTGATCATCGAGGGCAAGTATCAATTCAAGCCGCCCTTCCCGTTTTCGCCGGGTGGCGAAGCGGCGGGCGTGGTGCGCGAAGTTGGGGAAAAGGTCAGCCATCTCAAGGTCGGCGACCGCGTCATGGCCCTGACCGGCTGGGGCAGCTTCGCCGAACAGGTCGCGGTGCCGGGCTATAACGTTCTGCCGATTCCGCCGTCGATGGACTTCAACATCGCCGCCGCTTTCAGCATGACTTACGGCACCTCGATGCACGCGCTCAAGCAACGCGCCAACCTGCAGCCGGGCGAAACCCTGCTGGTGCTCGGTGCATCCGGCGGTGTCGGCCTGGCTGCCGTGGAAATCGGCAAAGCCATGGGCGCCCGTGTTATCGCCGCCGCCAGCAGCGCCGAGAAACTCGCCGTGGCCAAGGCTGCCGGCGCTGACGAACTGATCAACTACAGCGAAGCCAGCCTCAAGGACGAAATCAAACGCCTCACCGACGGCCAGGGCGCTGACGTGATCTACGATCCGGTCGGCGGCGATCTGTTCGATCAAGCCATCCGCGCCATCGCCTGGAACGGCCGCCTGCTGGTCGTCGGCTTCGCCAGCGGGCGCATCCCCGAGCTGCCAGTCAACCTCGCCCTGCTCAAAGGCGCGGCGGTACTCGGCGTGTTCTGGGGCTCCTTCGCTCAACGCCAGCCACAGGACAACGCGGCGAACTTTCAACAATTGTTCGGCTGGTTTGCCGAGGGCAAGTTGAAACCGTTGGTGTCGCAGGTGTATCCGCTGAGCAATGCGGCGCAGGCGATCAATGACCTTGGGCAGCGCAAGGCTGTGGGCAAGGTTGTGGTGCAGGTTCGCTGAAACCACACTGTCATTCAGGCCAGTACCGCTGATGCCGCGTTACTGGCCGTTTCATTTCTCACCTTGAAACCCCCTGCCTACCACACTCTACAAAGTTGTTTGGCGGTAACTATCTACCGCGACACTGCCCGTGGCGCTGCTTAGATTTACATCACAATAACTCTCGAATCTCCGCCGGCAAATAGGTCACGTATTTTCGTGTCGGATTGTCTCGACAGTTTCTGACGATGGTCGGAACGCGTCTATTCATCTTCGCAATCATCGCCAGACGTTGCTCATCCGACAATTGATGCTTGGTGAGTGAGTTTGAAAGATAGGCACGTGTATATTCAAAAACAGCCGAATCGACCCAGTCGAACTCGCTCATATTTCCAAGGTTTTCGTTAACGGCCCGGCATTTGACCGTTTTTAACCACTGATTGATATCCAGCGGCTGGTCTTCGAGGCGGAAGATCATTGGCGCAATGATTTCCTGTTGCTCAGGTTTATCACCTTCAACGTCCCAAGGTTTAAAACGCCACTGCGCGATCGCAACTCGAACGGCCTCGGCAAATTCAGGGTGAGTGCTTTCCTGAATACCGATCTCGCTGACTGAACCATCCGCGCTGGCGATGAAGCTAACCTTCACCTTGCCCGTTACTCCTGCCCTTTGCAGCTCTCGCGGATAAATCGGCTTGGGATTGTTTTCCGGTATCAAAAACACTTCTGAAGCCAGCGCAGAACCACCGATCACCAACAAAAACACCACAAAAAACCACCGCATGATTGCCCCCTTCCCTAGTGAGTTGTCCTATCCGGCAACAGCACAAAGGATACGGAGCAATGGCTTTTAACTGAACGGCGCAGCTTCGCCAATGCGTGCAGGACGTTTCTCTAATCCCGTCGGGAAACTGGGAGAACCCGCAGAGCGAATTAGCGAAGGTAATTTTTCCGACGGATGTTTAGCTACTTTATGGGCCCACAACATCCCCCGGCATCAAATGCTCCTGCACCTTCTCGCTACGCGACTCCACCAACTGCCCCTTGTCGTCAAAACGCAAAACAATCAGCCAGTCATAAACCCCCACCGGCCATTTCGGCTGGCCGATCAGTGCAGGGCCGTTGCCGCCGAATGCGCCGATGAGTTTGTTGATGTGGCCGTGGTGCCAGGCGATCAGGATGGTTTTTGCCTGATTGCTGTCGCGTAACTGGCTGACCAGTTTGTCGACGTCGTTATTGGCAAAGGGTTGTTCGATCGGCAGTTGCAGCCGTTGCGACAGCGGGATCAGTGTTTGCCGGGGGCGGATGCTTTGTGGGCTGTCGGCGGTGGCGATCAGGCGTTGCGGGATGAGTGTTTCGTCAGCCAGTTTCAGCGGGGTGAAATAGTCGGCGTACGCGGCGGCGCGTTGTTGGCCCTGGGCGTTGAGCTCTCGGCCCACGTCCGGTTTTTCCGCATGGCGGACGATCAGTACGGTGGTGTTGCGCAGCCCTGATGCGCCAGAACCGTGGGCGAAACTCAGCACCAGCACCGAAACGGTGACGACGGCCACCATCAGCAACCTCGGCAATAACCTGCGCACATTCGGGGCCATGTTTCATCTCTGCAATCAGTCATTCACTGAACGCGAGTCTAAGACACAACGCGCTGATCGCTACAAAAACGCCCTGTTCTTACAGCTGAGCGACAGGTTCGTAAAGGAACGTGCGACTTCCAACATTTTCCGCTGTTTTGCCGATGCGAACCGGTGCTATTTTCGGTAACGAAACTGTAACATTCGCATCCGCAGTCAAAACAAGAAATCTGGAGCTCTTGAATGTTTGCTTTCTTTCGCCCTGCCGCACATCAGGCTCCATTGCCTGAAGAACAAATAGACAGCACGTACCGACGCCTGCGCTGGCAGATCTTCGCCGGTATCTTCATTGGCTACGCGGGTTATTACCTGCTGCGCAAAAACTTCTCGCTGGCCATGCCGTACTTGATCGACGAAGGCTACAGCCGTGGCGATCTGGGTCTGGCGATGTCGGCGATTGCCATCGCGTATGGCTTGTCGAAATTCCTCATGGGCCTGGTGTCCGACCGCTCCAACCCACGCTTCTTCCTGCCGTTCGGCCTGTTGGTTTCGGCGGGCGTCATGTTTGTGTTCGGTTTCGCGCCTTGGGCAACGTCCAGCGTGACCATGATGTTCATTCTGCTGTTCATCAACGGCTGGGCCCAGGGCATGGGCTGGCCGCCGAGTGGACGGACGATGGTGCACTGGTGGTCGCAGAAAGAACGCGGCGGCGTGGTGTCCGTGTGGAACGTGGCGCATAACGTCGGCGGTGGCCTGATCGGCCCGCTGTTCCTGCTCGGCATGGGCCTGTTCAATGACTGGCACGCAGCGTTTTATGTACCGGCAGCGGTAGCGCTGGGCGTGGCGGTGTTTGCCTTCATCACCATGCGCGACACCCCGCAATCGGTCGGCCTGCCGCCGATCGAGAAGTACAAGAACGACTACCCGGAAGGCTACGACGCCAGCCACGAAGACGAATTCAGCGCCAAGGAAATCTTCGTCAAATACGTGCTGCGCAACAAAATGCTTTGGTACATCGCCATGGCAAACGTCTTCGTCTACCTGCTGCGCTACGGCGTGCTGGACTGGGCGCCGACCTACCTGAAGGAAGCCAAAGGCTTCACCGTCGACAAAACCTCGTGGGCGTACTTCTTCTACGAGTGGGCAGGTATTCCGGGCACGCTGCTGTGCGGCTGGATGTCGGACAAGATCTTCCGTGGCAACCGTGGCCTGACCGGCATGGTGTTCATGGCATTGGTGACTGTGGCGACGCTGGTTTACTGGCTGAACCCGGCCGGCAACCCGACCGTCGACATGATCGCGCTGGTCTCGATCGGCTTCCTGATCTACGGCCCGGTGATGTTGATCGGTTTGCAGGCACTGGAACTGGCACCGAAGAAAGCTGCCGGCACAGCGGCGGGTTTCACCGGTCTGTTCGGGTATCTCGGTGGCTCGGTCGCGGCCAGTGCGGCGATGGGCTACACCGTTGACCATTTCGGCTGGGACGGTGGTTTTGTCCTGCTGATCGGCGCGTGCCTGCTGGCGATGGCCTTCCTGGCCCCGACGCTATGGCACAAGCAAGTCGCCAGTCAGAGTCGCGAAGCGGTCGCCTGATCGCACTGTGACTGACAGCGCTTGAGCCGCGCCTCCAGATTTCGGTCTGGCATGGCGTGGCTGCGCAGGGCGTGTACGGTCTGCTCGACATAATCGCGAGTGGTGCCGTATCGCCCGCTGGCGCTTTCGAACACCTGACTCAGCACGTGATCCGGCAAGTTGCCGGCATAGCTGGGCAGGTGCCGCTCCAAGACAAATCCCAAAGCCTGCACCTGACTGCCATCTGCGAGCCGGCAGTTGAGCCAGTGTGGCCGATAGGACGGCACCGGCATCTCGCGTTTCCACAAGGCGTACAAAGCTGCATCGAGATTGTCTTCCGGCAAGCGATAAGCGAAGCCGCTGCATGAACCGCCGCGATCCAGACCAAATACCAGACCCGGCATTTCCGGCGTCCCGCGGTGCTCGTGCGACCACAGGTACAAGCCGCGATGGTAGCCGTGCACGCGTCCACGAACGCGCTCCACCGCTGAACACTCCGGCCGCCAGATCAGCGAACCGTAGGCGAACAGCCACACCGGCCCGCCCTTGTGGCGCGCCATGGTCGATTGCATGGAAGCGAGAAGTTGTTCGTGCGTCAGCTGCGGCCCAAGATCGAGCCGCGGAGGGTAATTCAGATTCA
>NZ_JBIVJB010000172.1:0-4751 GCF_044750025.1 Pseudomonas sp. NPDC088885
CCTTGGCCGGAACGTTATCGGCGACTGCTTCTGCCATGACTCAATCTCGTCCTTAAACCGGCATCTGCATGATGTCTTGATACGCCTGAACCAGTTTGTTGCGCACCTGGGTCAGAGCCTGGAACGACACGCTGGCTTTTTGCGAAGCGATCATCACGTCAGTCAGGTCGACGCCGGTCTTGCCGACTTCGAAAGCATTGGCCAACTGAGTGGACGCCTGCTGGGTATCGCTGACTTTGTTGATGGCCTGACCGAGCATGTCGGAAAAGCTGCTGCCGGCCATTTCCGGCACGGCGGAAGTGGTCTTCGGCGAAGACATGGCGTCCATTTTCATGGCCTTCATGTCCATCATCAACCGATTAAATTCAATACCTTGGCTCATGGTCTACTCTCTTGGGCGGCCCGCAATTTTTTGACACTCACTCGGCGGGTACACAGGTATTAGCAACAAGGGTGCCAGCTCGGCGGACTTCTTCCACAAAAGCCAATCGGGGCACCGCGCGAACAGCGAAGCCACCGCAAATCACTGTGGGAGGGGGCTTGCTCCCGAAGACGGGTTGTCAGTCGATATTTATGCAACCGACACGCCGCCTTCGGGAGCAAGCCCCCTCCCACAATGGGTCTGCGGTGGTTTCAGGTGGCGAATAAGTACGCTTCGACATCCATCCCGGCGTCACGCATTTGCGCCAGTTTGTAGCGCAGGGTGCGTGGGCTGATGCCGAGCTTTTCCGCCGCCTCTTTGCGCCGGCCACGTTCGCTGCGCAGGGTATCGATGATCATCTGAAACTCCCGGCGGCGCAGGTCATCGCCCAAGGCACCGGCGGAATCCGCCTCGATCTCGACTTCACGAATCACCGGCGCAGCGGGCGCTGGCGTCGGCAATGTGGCAAACATAACCGGGCCGGACAGGCAGAAATCCTGCGGCTGGATCAAACCGCCCTGCTGCAGAATCAAGGCGCGCTGAATGGCGTTATCCAGCTCACGGACATTGCCCGGCCACGGGTACCCGGTCAGGCACGCCTGTGCCTCGGGCGAGAGTTTTGCCGCCGCGTGCTTCATTTTATTGACGTGCTTGGCCAGCAGGCGCTCGGCCAGCGGCAGGATGTCGGCGGTGCGCTCGCGCAACGGCCGCCAGGCCAACGGAAAAACCGACAGCCGATAGAACAAGTCTTCACGGAAACGTCCCGCCGCCACTTCACCGGCCAGATCACGGTTAGTGGTGGCGACCACGCGAATATCCAGGGTGATCGGCTTGCGCGCGCCAACGCGCTCGACTTCGCGCTCTTGCAGGACGCGCAGCAGTTTGGCTTGCAGGCCCAGCGGCATTTCGGAAATTTCGTCGAGCAGAATGGTGCCGCCGTCCGCCTGCTCAAACTTGCCGGCCTGAGCGGCAATGGCGCCGGTGAACGAGCCTTTCTCGTGCCCGAATAATGTCGCTTCGAGCATGTTGTCCGGAATCGCCGCGCAGTTGATCGCAATGAACGGTTGATTGGCGCGATGGGATTGCTGGTGAATGTAGCGCGCCAGCACTTCTTTACCGGTGCCGGACTCGCCGGAGATCAGCACCGTGGAATCGCTACGCGCGACGCGTGCCGCTAACTCAAGAAGCTGAGCGCTGGCCGGTTCGACCGCAATCGGCCCTTCGCTTTCGCACGCGCCGAGATTGCCCAGCGCATGCCGCGCGACCAGATCCAGCAACGCTTTGGGCTCAAACGGTTTGACCAGATAATCCGCCGCGCCCTGGCGCATCGCATCCACCGCGCGCTCGACTGCGCCGTGGGCAGTCATCAGCAACACCGGCAATTGCGGTTGGCGCGAGCGCAGCAGCGCGAGCAATTGATGACCATCCATGCCGGGCATATTGACGTCGCTGACCACCAGACTGAACGCTTCTCGCGCCACCGCCGTCAACGCTTCTTCAGCGCTGCCGACCGCATGGTAATCATGCCCGGCCAGCAACAGCGTGTCGGTCAGCGCTTCGCGCAACGAGCGGTCGTCCTCGACCAGCAAAACCTTGATGCCCATGGCGATCACTCAGCTCCTTGTACTGCGGAAAACAGCGGCAGGATCACCTGCGCACACGTGCCGCGCCCGACTCGCGAACGCAGCAGCAATTCTCCCTGATGCGCACGGGCGACCGCTTTGACCACGGTCAGGCCGAGGCCAGTGCCGGTCACTTTAGTGGTGAAAAAAGGTTCGCCGAGACGCGCCAGAACAGCGGGTTCGATACCGCTGCCGCTGTCACTGACGCTGATGCGCAAGGTGTTGTCGCGGGCGTAGCAATGCACTTTCAGGCGCACGTCACCGGGACTGGCCTGAATGGCGTTTTCGATCAGATTCAGCAGCGCGCCGACCAGCGTGTCGCGGTTGCACAGTAACTCGCCGGCATGACTGTCGCACTGCCAGCGGATCGGCAGATCCTGCACATGGGTCAGCGCGGCGGCTTGCAGCGATTGCATCAGGGCATTCGGCGTCAGGCGATCGGTCAGCGGCAGCTCGCCACGGGCGAACACCAGCATGTCGCGCACCTGGTGCTCCAGCTCGTGCAGGCGTTCTTTCAGGCGCCCGGCGAAACGTTGTTGAGTGGCGACCGGCAATTCCTGCTCAGTCAAATGACTGGCGTACAGCAATGCGGCAGACAGTGGCGTACGGATTTGATGGGCCAGCGAAGCAACCATGCGTCCCAGCGACGACAGACGCTCGTGGCGCGCCAGTTGATCTTGCAGATGACGGGTTTCCGTCAAATCGTTGAGCAGCACCAATTGCCCCGGCTCGGCATCCAGCGAGCGGGTGGCAATCGACAAGCGTCGACCGTTTTTCAGAGAGATTTCATGGCCATCGTCTTCACGCGGCGCGAAGCAGCGGGCGATGACGTGGCGCCACAATTCGCCTTCCAGCGGCAGGCCGAGCAACTCGATCGCGGCCGGATTGGCTTCGACGACAATGCCGTGACCGTCAATCACAATGACGCCACCGGGCAACAGATCGAGGAGGTTTTGCAGACGGTTGGCCAGGCGTTCTTTTTCCGCCAGTTCCTGCATGCGCTGGGCGCTGACCACGGCCAGTTCACCCTTGAGCTCGGTGACCCGCGCTTCAAGCATGCTGTAGGAGTCGGTCAGTTGGCTCGACATCTGATTGAACAGCGCGAACGACTGCTCAAGACCCTGCCGGCTGGCCTGCTCTACGGACGAGGATGATGCCTCGGATCGGGAGGCAGAAGAGATCGGGGCGGCGTGGGGCATTGTGGTCTCTCGCGTGGCTGACCGTCAGTTAAACGGAACGTTGCGAGGGATGTAGCAATACCCGTGCCTAAAAAAAACTGCTTACAAATGAAGCAGTTGAAAAACAGGCGTCAATCCTCCGCCTGTTCGTCTCCGTCGCGGCGGCTCATGCCGTACTTGCGCATCTTCTCCACCAGCGTGGTGCGGCGAATACGCAGACGCTCGGCCGCACGCGCCACGATGCCATTGGCGTCGTCCAGCGCTTGCTGAATAAGGCCTTGTTCGAGACCACCGAGGTAGTCCTTCAAATCCAGGCCTTCCGGCGGCAGCAAGGCGTTGGCGGTGAAGTCCGGGGTATGACCGTTGATGGCCACGCGCTCTTCGAGATCACTGCGCAGGCTGTCGACCAGCTGTTCGTCTTCGTCGTCGACGTAGCGGAATTTCTTCGGCAACTCGACCACGCCGATCACCCCGTACGGGTGCATGATCGCCATGCGCTCAACGAGGTTGGCGAGTTCGCGGACGTTGCCCGGCCAGCCGTGACGGCACAGCGACATGATCGCCGCCGAATTGAAACGGATCGAGCCGCGCTTTTCGTGTTCCATGCGCGAGATCAGTTCGTTCATCAGCAGCGGGATGTCTTCGACGCGCTCACGCAGCGGCGCCATCTCGATCGGGAACACGTTCAGGCGATAGTAGAGATCTTCGCGGAAGGTGCCGATCTCGATCATGCTTTCGAGATTCTTGTGGGTCGCGGCGATGATGCGCACATCGACGCTCTGGGTCTTGTTGCTGCCCACGCGTTCGAAGGTGCGTTCCTGCAGGACGCGCAGCAGTTTGACCTGCATCGGCAGCGGCATGTCGCCGATTTCGTCGAGGAACAGCGTCCCGCCGTTGGCCAGTTCAAAACGGCCGGCACGGCTGGTGATCGCGCCGGTGAAGGCGCCTTTCTCGTGGCCGAACAGTTCGCTTTCGAGCAGCTCTGCCGGGATCGCCCCGCAGTTGACCGGCACAAACGGCGCGTCGCGACGCTTGGAATGGTAATGCAGGTTACGCGCGACCACTTCCTTGCCGGTGCCGGACTCGCCGAGGATCAGCACGCTGGCGTCGGTGTCGGCGACTTGCTGCATCATCTGGCGCACGTGCTGAATCGCACGGCTGGTGCCAACGAGGCTGCGGAACAGGTTGGGTTCGCGATGGCGACCGCGCTCGCGGGCCTGGTCGTACATCTCGCGATAGACCTGGGCACGGTGCAGGGAGTCGAGCAATTTGCTGTAGCTCGGCGGCATTTCCAGGGTCGACAACACCCGGCGGCGCTGGTCTTCCGGCAAGTCGACGGAAGAATTATCGCCCATCAGCAAGACGGGAAGGAACTCATCCCAGCTTGAGAGTGTCTTTAACAAGCCCAAAAGCGCGCCAGGAGCATTAACCGTCCCGATCAGTACGCAAATGACTTCACGACTAGACGACAAAGAGCCGACTGCCTGCTGCCAGTCATGGCTGCCGCAGGGTAAATTTTCTTCGCCGAGA
>NZ_JBIVJB010000173.1:0-4676 GCF_044750025.1 Pseudomonas sp. NPDC088885
AGAAGGACGGTTAATCGCCGACCACTTGGGTATGAGGTGAAGCTATGTTAAACCGCGAGCTCGAAGTCACCCTCAATTTAGCCTTCAAGGAGGCTCGTTCGAAGCGTCATGAATTCATGACCGTCGAACATCTCCTGCTGGCCCTATTGGATAATGAGGCTGCCGCCACCGTTTTGCGTGCCTGCGGCGCAAACCTCGACAAACTCAAGCATGACCTGCAGGAGTTCATCGACTCCACCACGCCATTGATCCCCGTTCATGACGAAGATCGCGAAACCCAGCCAACCCTGGGCTTCCAGCGTGTACTGCAGCGTGCTGTTTTTCACGTACAGAGCTCGGGCAAACGCGAAGTAACCGGCGCTAACGTGCTGGTTGCCATCTTCAGTGAGCAAGAGAGTCAGGCGGTGTTCCTGCTGAAACAGCAGAGCGTTGCGCGCATCGATGTCGTCAACTACATCGCCCATGGCATTTCCAAAGTGCCGGGGCATGGCGATCACTCTGAAGGTGAACAAGATATGCAGGACGACGAGGGCGGTGAGTCTTCTTCTTCAGGCAATCCTCTGGATGCTTATGCCAGTAACCTCAACGAACTTGCGCGCCAGGGTCGTATCGATCCGCTGGTCGGCCGTGAGTCGGAAGTCGAGCGTGTCGCGCAGATTCTCGCGCGTCGGCGCAAAAACAATCCGCTGCTGGTCGGTGAAGCAGGCGTGGGTAAAACCGCGATTGCCGAAGGCCTGGCCAAGCGCATTGTCGACAACCAGGTGCCGGATCTGTTGGCGGGTAGCGTCGTTTATTCGCTTGATCTCGGTGCTCTGCTCGCGGGCACCAAGTATCGCGGTGATTTCGAGAAGCGCTTCAAAGCGCTGCTCAATGAACTGAAGAAGCGTCCGCAGGCCATTCTGTTTATCGACGAGATCCACACCATTATTGGTGCGGGCGCTGCGTCGGGCGGGGTCATGGACGCTTCGAATCTGCTCAAGCCGCTGCTGTCGTCTGGCGACATTCGCTGCATTGGTTCGACCACGTTCCAGGAATTCCGTGGCATCTTCGAGAAGGATCGTGCCTTGGCGCGTCGCTTCCAGAAGGTTGATGTCGTCGAGCCGTCGGTGGAAGACACCATCGGTATCCTGCGCGGCCTGAAAGGGCGTTTCGAGCAGCACCACAACATCGAATACAGCGATGAAGCACTGCGTGCCGCTGCTGAACTGGCGTCGCGCTATATCAATGATCGGCACATGCCGGACAAAGCCATTGATGTGATCGACGAGGCGGGCGCCTATCAGCGCCTGCAACCGGTCGAGAAGCGCGCCAAGCGCATCGAGGTGCCGCACGTCGAAGACATCGTGGCGAAGATCGCGCGGATCCCGCCGAAGCACGTCACCAGCTCCGACAAGGAACTTCTGCGTAACCTGGAGCGTGACCTGAAGCTGACGGTGTTTGGTCAGGACGCGGCGATCGATTCGCTGTCGACTGCGATCAAACTGTCCCGTGCCGGCCTCAAGTCGCCTGACAAGCCAGTCGGTTCGTTCCTGTTCGCCGGCCCGACCGGTGTCGGTAAAACCGAGGCCGCGCGGCAATTGGCCAAGGCGTTGGGCATTGAGCTGGTTCGTTTCGACATGTCCGAGTACATGGAGCGCCACACCGTATCGCGTCTGATCGGTGCGCCTCCAGGCTATGTTGGTTTCGACCAGGGCGGTCTGTTGACCGAAGCGATCACCAAGCAGCCGCATTGCGTATTGCTGCTCGACGAAATCGAGAAAGCGCATCCGGAAGTCTTCAACCTGCTGCTGCAGGTGATGGATCACGGCACACTGACCGATAACAACGGGCGCAAGGCGGACTTCCGCAATGTGATTGTGATCATGACCACTAACGCCGGTGCTGAAACGGCGGCGCGGGCTTCGATCGGTTTCACCCATCAGGATCACTCGTCTGATGCGATGGAAGTGATCAAGAAGAGCTTCACGCCGGAGTTCCGTAACCGTCTGGACACCATTATTCAGTTTGGTCGCCTCAGTCATGAGGTTATCAAAAGTGTGGTGGACAAGTTCCTTACCGAGCTTCAGGCGCAACTGGAAGACAAGCGTGTGTTGCTGGAAGTGACTGACGCGGCGCGTAGCTGGATTGCGGCGGGTGGTTATGATGCGGCGATGGGGGCGCGTCCGATGGCTCGTCTGATTCAGGACAAGATCAAGCGTCCGCTGGCGGAGGAGATCTTGTTTGGTGAGTTGGCTGAGCATGGTGGGGTTGTTCATATCGATATCAAGGATGGTGAGTTGACCTTTGATTTCGAGACCACTGCTGAGATGGCTTGATCGTTGTTGTTTCGCTGAGGGCGCCTTCGGGCGCCCTTTTTGTTGTTTGTCGTTTGGGTTTTTTGGGTGAATATCCGTTGTTGTGGTGATGGCTGGTTAGGGTTCCGCCCTTACGGCGGGTCACTTTTGGCAAACGCCCCAAAAGTAACCAAAAGGTCTGTGCCCTGACGTTCGGCCCTCGCTGTGGCTCGGGTTCCTTCGCTCCGGGATTGATCCGGGGGGCAGCGCCTACGGTTTGCTTCGCTGCACCTCCTCTCGCTGTGTTTGGCTGCGCCAAACGGTCGCTGCGCTCCCACCCCGGATCAATCCCTACACTCAGCCTGCCGACGGGCTCTAAGATCAAAAGCAGGCGAGCTGACACTCGGCCTATTGAGTGGTGAAGAGCACAGCGCGCACGGTTTTAGTTTTTTGGTGCTCTTGCCCCTCACCCCAGCCCTCTCCCGAGGGAGAGGGAGCCGATTGGGGGCTTTTCAAAATATGCGTTCGACTCGGTATCGCAAGTCGGCGTATCTCTACCAATCCACGCGATCAGTCCCCTCTCCCTCCGGGAGAGGGCTAGGGTGGGTAAAGACCGGGTACATCCTTTACGTTTGAGACCGGGGACATGGTTTACAGGTATCAATCATGGTCAGGAGGTGCTGACCATGCCCTGGAATCAAGAGTCCCCAATGGATCAACGAGTGAAGTTAGTCAGCGACTGGCTTGGCGGCAGTTACACCAAGAGCCAATTAAGCCGGCGCTATGGCGTCAGCCGTCCAACCATCGACAAGTGGCTGGAACGATACGCAGCGTTGGGCGTAGATGGCTTGAAAGAGCAATCGCGCAAGCCGTTGAACTGTCCTCATCAAACGCCCGACGAAATCATCGCCAAGTTGCTGGCCAAGAAAAACGAACATCCCGATCGGGGACCCAAACAGATCATTGATCGCCTGCGCGTTTCCGATTCGCATATCCAATGGCCGGCGGCGAGTACCGCCGGGGAGTGGCTGAAGAAAGCTGGTTTGGTGGTGGCGCGACGGCCCTATCCCCCGCGTCCCCGTGCTCCAACACATTTGCGTCCGGTCGACGCGCCCAACCAGACTTGGTGTGCTGATTACAAAGGGCAGTTCAAAATGCAGGACGGTAATTGGTGCTATCCGCTGACCATAACCGATCAGATGAGCCGCTTTTTATTCGTCTGTCGCGCTTTGCCCAGTACGCACGGAGCGCCGACGCGGGAAGGCTTCGAGTGGGCTTTTCGAGAATATGGGCTGCCGGATGTGATCCGCACTGACAATGGCGCTCCTTTCGCGTCGACAGGTCTGGCGCGACTTTCGAAGTTATCGGTTTGGTTTATCAGGCTTGGAATCCATGTCGAAACGATTACGCCAGGCCGTCCCGACCAAAATGGTCGACATGAACGGATGCATCGAACGTTAAAGGCAGCAGTGCCACCGGCGGAAAACCTGGTGCGCCAGCAGCTGGCTTTTCAGGATTTCATCCAAGACTTCAACCACCACCGACCGCATACCGCGCTGGGCATGAAACCACCGGCATCTGTCTATAGCCCGTCAATACGCGCTTATCCCGGTTACTTGCCTGCGCTTGAATATGGTTCCGATGTTGAAGTGCGCAAGGTTCGGTCAAATGGGGAAATCAAATGGAAAGGGCAGCTGATTTTTCTAGGAGAGGCTCTGATTGGAGAGGACATCGCGCTGAAGGAGGTGGCTGATGATGCTTGGGAACTGTACCTTTGCAGCCACTGTTTAGGCAGGCTTGAAAGGGGCGCCAAACGCGTTTCAAGCCTGTAAAGGTGTAAACGATGTCCCCGGTCTAATTTGTAAAGGATGTACCGGTCTCTACAGTGAGGGGCTTTTGATTTTGATTTGGCCCTTGATCTGGCTCTGGCTCTTGATCTTCAGCCCCTTCGGCAGGCCGAGCGTAGGTGTCCATCAGGGGTAGGCGCGTAGCGCCATGCGGCGTAGCCGCATACATCGAGAGGAGGTGCAGCGAAGCAAACCGTAGGCGATGCCCCCTGATGGGCACCGTAGCGAGGGAACACTGAGCCTAAGCGAAGTGCCGTACGCCGGGGCCAAGCCTTTTCGGTTACCTTTTCGGCGTCTGGAAAAGGTGACTCGCTGTAAGAGCGAAACCGCCAGCAGCATCACGCGCAGCAACGGATATGCCCCCAAAACCCAAAACCCCAAAAAACGCAGACACAAAAACGCCCGGCATAAACCGGGCGTCTTGTATTGACCTGATTAACGAGCGCGGTAAGTAATGCGCCCTTTGCTCAAGTCATAGGGCGTCAGCTCGACGCGCACTTTGTCACCGGTAAGAATACGAATGTAGTTCTTGCGCATCTTGCCGGAAATATGCGCG
>NZ_JBIVJB010000174.1:0-4591 GCF_044750025.1 Pseudomonas sp. NPDC088885
TATCCGCCTGCAGGTTACGGTACGAACGGCGCCTATGCCGGGGGAGCGGCTTCGGCCCCTGCCTCGGCACAAGGCATGCTGTTCAACCAATTGCAACAGATGCAGGATCAGATCTCGCGCCAGCAAGGCGTGATTGAAGAACTGCAAAATCAGGTTGCGCGCATGAAGCAGGAATCCCTGGAGCGATACCAGGATCTTGATCGGCGCATAGGATCCGGTGCTGCACCTGCCGCGACTCCCGAGAATTCTTCTGCCGGTGGCGACGCAAGCGCTGCTGCCGGTGCTGCCGCTGGTGCAGGGGCTGCTGCTGCAGCAACCCAGGCCCCGGCTGCGGGTAGCGAACCGGCTGATCCGGCCAAAGAAAAGCTGTATTACGATGCCGCTTTCGACCTGATCAAAGCCAAGGATTTCGACAAGGCCAGCCAGGCTTTTGCCGCTTTCCTGCGCAAATACCCGAACAGCCAATACGCGGGCAACGCCCAGTACTGGTTGGGCGAAGTCAACCTGGCCAAAGGCGATCTGCAAGGTGCAGGTCAGGCTTTCGCCAAGGTTTCGCAGCTGTATCCCAAGCACGCCAAAGTGCCGGATTCGCTGTACAAGCTGGCTGATGTAGAGCGCCGCCTTGGTCACACCGACAAGGTCAAAGGCATTCTGCAGCAGGTGGTGGCCCAATATCCGGGTACCTCCGCCGCTCAGTTGGCCCAACGCGACCTGCAACGCATGTAAGGCCGTTTGACCTTTCAAGAAGAAACCCGCGCTTGTCGCGGGTTTTTTCGTTAGAATTCACGCCCTTTTTCTGAAACACGCTTCTTGCGGTCTACGCGTTGGCGGGATTGCCTGAAGTGCCTGACGGAGGCGGACAGCCTGTTTAGCTGTTACGCCCGTGGCGACTATGCAAGACACATTGAGAATCACCGAAGTTTTCTACTCTTTGCAGGGGGAAACGCGGACTGCCGGGCTGCCCACTGTTTTTGTGCGCCTGACCGGTTGCCCTTTGCGTTGCCAATACTGCGACAGCGCCTATGCGTTCAGTGGCGGCACCGTGCGCAGCCTCGACGACATCCTCGAGCAAGTGGCCGGATTTCGTCCGCGCTACGTTTGTGTCACCGGCGGTGAGCCGCTGGCGCAACCCAATGCCATTCCTCTGCTTAAACAGTTGTGTGATGCCGGTTACGAGGTCTCGCTGGAAACCAGCGGCGCCCTCGACGTCTCGGCGGTCGATTCGCGCGTCAGTCGCGTGGTTGACCTGAAAACGCCGGGTTCGAAAGAAGCCCATCGCAACCGTTACGAAAATATCGAATTGCTGACTCCCAACGATCAGGTGAAGTTTGTCATCTGCTCGCGGGAAGACTATGACTGGGCGGTATCGAAACTGATTCAGTACGGGCTTGATCGACGTGCGGGCGAAGTGCTGTTTTCGCCAAGTCATCATGACCTCAATGCCAGGGATCTGGCGGACTGGGTGGTGGCAGACAACCTGCCAGTGCGGTTGCAACTGCAGCTGCATAAATATCTATGGAATGATGAGCCGGGGCGCTGATATGACTGAACAACTGAACACTAACGAAAAACGTGCGGTAATCCTGCTGTCCGGTGGTCTCGACTCGGCAACGGTCGTGGCCATGGCCCGTGCTGAGGGTTACGCCTGCTACACCATGAGCTTCGACTACGGTCAGCGCTCCCACGCCGAATTGCACGCCGCTGCACGCGTCGCCCGCGATTTGGGTGTGGTCGAGCACAAAGTGATTGGCCTGAACCTGAACGGCATGGGCGGCTCGGCCCTGACCGACACCAGCATCGACATTCCGGAAGAACTCGGCGAAGGCATTCCGGTGACCTACGTGCCGGCACGTAACACCGTGTTCCTGTCGTTGGCATTGGGTTGGGCAGAAGTGCTTGGCGCGCGCGACATCTTTATCGGTGTCAACGCGGTGGACTATTCCGGTTACCCGGATTGCCGTCCCGAGTTCATCGAGTCGTTCGAGCGCATGGCCAACCTGGCAACCAAGGCTGGCGTGGAAGGCAATGGCTTCCGCATCCAGGCGCCGTTGCAGAACCTGAGCAAGGCGCAGATCGTCCAGGCCGGCGTGAAGCTGGGCGTTGATTATGGTCTCACCGTTTCCTGCTATCAGGCCGACGATGAAGGCCGCGCGTGCGCCAAATGCGACAGCTGCCGCCTGCGTGCGGAAGGCTTCGCGGCCGCTGGTGTGGACGACCCAACACCTTATTTTTGATTATTTTCAAAAAGGTGTTGAATAGTCCTTAAAAATCAGTATTATACGCGCCACCACACAGCGGGTCGTTAGCTCAGTTGGTAGAGCAGTTGGCTTTTAACCAATTGGTCGTAGGTTCGAATCCCACACGACCCACCATTTTTGGCGGTTTAGAAAATCCGGAAGGCCCACGCAAGTGAGGATTTCCGGGTTTTTTTTTGCCTGCAATTCGGCCCCGCGTCGTTTCAGTGTCAGCAGCGCTGACGCAGGTCAGAATGATCTTTTGTATCAACGGGATATTCTGTAGCCTTGCGCAGCTTCAATGCTGTCCGTGCCTGATAATACTCACTCTCCCGGCGGTACCCTCAAGCGGTCCGGAGCCGGGTGTATACTCGACTTTCGCGCGAACGCGCCTGCAGGTCTTGCGAACCTGACGCAGATTTCCGAACGCCTTCTGGTTCAAGCCCACCTCGATGCCAAGCAGCCCAAACCGCTGACGGCTGAGGAAGAGGCTTATTACCGTGCCGCCATCGCCGCCGAGCTCAAGGCTCAGGACGCGGTGCTGGTTGCCCACTTTTATTGCGACCCGGTGATTCAGGCTCTGGCCGAAGAAACCGGTGGTTGCGTGTCCGACTCCCTGGAAATGGCGCGCTTCGGCAACGCCCACCCGGCCAAGACCGTGGTGGTCGCCGGCGTGAAGTTCATGGGCGAGACCGCGAAGATTCTCAACCCGGAAAAACGCGTGCTGATGCCGACGCTTGAGGCGACCTGCTCGCTGGATCTGGGTTGCCCGGTCGATGAGTTCTCGGCGTTCTGCGATCAGCACCCGGAGCGTACGGTGGTGGTCTACGCCAACACCTCTGCTGCTGTTAAAGCCCGGGCCGACTGGGTGGTGACATCGAGTTGCGCGCTGGAGATCGTCGAAAGCCTGATGGACAACGGCGAGACGATTATCTGGGGCCCTGACAAGCACCTGGGGACGTACATCCAGCGCAAGACTGGCGCCGACATGCTGTTGTGGGACGGTGCCTGTATCGTCCACGAGGAGTTCAAGTCCAAGCAGCTCGAAGACATGAAAGCGTTGTACCCGGACGCCGCGATTCTGGTGCACCCGGAGTCACCGACCTCGGTGATCGAGCTGGCAGACGCCGTGGGTTCGACCAGTCAGCTGATTGCCGCTGCACAGTCGTTGCCGAACAAGACGCTGATCGTTGCGACCGACCGTGGCATCTTCTACAAGATGCAGCAGCTGTGCCCGGACAAGGTCTTCATCGAGGCGCCAACCGCCGGTAACGGCGCAGCTTGCCGCAGTTGCGCACATTGCCCGTGGATGGCCATGAACACCCTTGAGCGCACGCTGAAGAGCTTGAAGGAAGGCACGAACGAGATCTTTGTCGATCCGGCGCTGATTCCGCAGGCGATTCGTCCGTTGAAGCGCATGCTCGACTTCACCCAGGCAGCACGGATGAAGCTCGCCGGTAACGCGTAGCATCTTCCAGGCCACGCAAATCAAATGTGGGAGCGGGCTTGCTCGCGAAAGCGGCGTATCAGTCACCATTGAAATTGACTGATACGACGCCTTCGCGAGCAAGCCCGCTCCCACATTGGTATTCGGCGTCTGGAAGTTATTTGGTCTTTTTCGGGATTCGTACGAGGCGCGTATCCGAATAGATGTCATGCCACGTGCGTTTCTGCTTGTCGTACAGCGACCAGAAGAAACCCAGCCCCACGCACAGCCACGACGCAATCGACACCATAAACCGCAACAGTGCCTGCCACAGGCTGATCGCTGTACCGTTTGCGTTCTGCACGCGAATCCCCCACACCTGCATGCCCAGTGTCTGCCCGCCATGTGTCCAGAACTTGGCGAAGAAGGCGAACAACACCAATAGCAGGACGGTGGAATACAGCGGATCGCCGTCCATTTTTCCGGCATCGGTCAGCACGCGCAGGCGTTCTTCGCCGATGATCGCGGCCTGGATCAGTTTGTAAATGAAACCGGTGACGATCAACAGTGCCGTGCACAGCAGAAAGTCATAGAACATCGCGGCCAGACGACGGCCCAGGCCAACGGCAGGAAAATCGCCCTGGGGAGTGAGCAGGTTTTTCGACATGGCAGCCTCTGGACGCGAAAGGAAGCGCCATTTTACGGGTTCGCGCGCACAAAAAAGCCCCTGATATCAATATCAGGGGCTTTTTCGTTACAGAAGATTAGGCTTCTGCTTGTACTTCGTCAGCCTGCATGCCTTTCTGGCCTTGCACAGCAACAAAAGTCACTTTCTGGCCTTCTTTCAGGCTCTTGAAGCCGTTGCCCTGAATGGCGCGGAAATGCACGAACAGATCCGGACCGCTTTCTGGAGTGATAAAACCAAAACCTT
>NZ_JBIVJB010000175.1:0-4543 GCF_044750025.1 Pseudomonas sp. NPDC088885
AGCGTGGTCAGGGTGATGGCTGGCATGTAAAAAATCCTCGTTCAGGCGCTCTGGAAACTACTGCGAGTAACGCGCGTGATTCTTCATTTACTCAGGCGCACGCTCTTTTGTCGTGCTTATAAGGCCTGGATTGCGCCCGTATGTGCCGGGTTGGCGGCAGCGGGACGCCTATAGTCGTGAGGAGAACCGAGGAAGTCAATTGCGTGTGTTACCGCATTGTTACGAGGCGAGTGTTACCGGCGTTACTGATGCGATTCAGCGGCGCGGCGGGCCTGATTCGAGGAATTTTTGTCCGACAAAACCGATGTGGGAAATCCGTTTTTTGTGGCGAGGGGATTTATCCCCGATGGGCTGCGAAGCGGCCCCAAACCGAAGACCGCGACAATTCTGACACAGCACATTTGCCGGTTTTACGACTGCTGCGCAGCCGATCGGGGATAAATCCCCTCGCCACAAAAGGCCATTGCAGTGTCAGGGGTGGGGCAGGCGTTCGAGGCCGATGAACGGGCAGGCGGCGAGCAGGTCGGCTAAGGTGCGGCCGTCGGGCAGATGGAGATCCGCCGGCGCCAGTTCAGCGAGGGGATAGAGCACGAACGCACGTTCCTGAATCTGGTAATGCGGGACTTTCAGGCGTGGCTCGTCGATCAAACGATCACCGAACAGCAGAATATCCAGATCCAGCGTACGCGGGCCCCAGCGCTCCAGACGTTCGCGGCCCTGGTCATTCTCGATCGCTTGTAACGCATCGAGCAGTTCCAGTGGAGCGAGCGTACTGTCGAGCGCCGCGACCGCATTGGTGTAGCGCGGCTGGCCTGGCAGCAACGAATCACTTTGATAGAAGGCCGAAACGCCCACCAGCGTGGTTTGCGGCAATTGCCCCAGCGCCTCGACGGCGCTGCGCAATTGTTCGGCGGGGTCAGCGAGATTGCTGCCCATGCCGATGTAGATGCGTTCCATGCTTTTACTCGCCGGTCGAAGCGCTCGGGGCGCCGGCGCGTTTGCGCTTGGAACCGCCGCTGCGGCGACGTTTGCGTGGTGCGCCGCTGGCGTCATCACCTTTGCCGCTGAGGTCGCGAATCATGTCGCGACGTTCGCTTTCGTTGGCGTCCTGATAATCCGTCCACCATTCGCCGAGGCCGTCAGTCTCTTCGCCGGCGCTTTCACGCAACAGCAGGAAGTCGTAACCGGCGCGGAAACGCGGATTGTCCAGCAACAGGTCGGCGCGTTTGCCGCTGCGGCGTGGCAAGCGTTCCTGCATGTCCCAGATCTCGCGGATCGGCATGGTGAAGCGTTTCGGAATCGCGATGCGCTGGCACTGTTCGGCGATCAGCTCGTGGGCGCCTTCCTGCATTGCAGGGATTGGCGGCATGCCACGTTCTTGCAAGCGCAACACGCGGGCCGGCAAGGCTGGCCACAACAGCGCGGCAAACAGGAACGCCGGGGTTACCGGTTTGTTCTGCTTGATGCGCAGGTCGGTGTTGGTCAGCGCTTCGCTGATCAGCGTGTGGGTGTATTCCGGGTTGTGTTCCAGTGCATCGGCACTGGCCGGGAACAGCGGGGCGAACAGTTGCAGATCGACCAACATTTCGAAGGTAATTGCGCCGTGTCCCGAGAGGAACAGCTTGAGCACTTCTTCGAACAGACGCGCCGACGGGATCTCGCGCAGCATCGGCGCCAGCTCGCGGATCGGCTGCACGGTGTGCTTCTCGATGCCGAAGTTGAGCTTGGCGGCGAAACGCACGGCCCGCAGCATGCGCACCGGGTCTTCCTGGTAGCGCTGCTTCGGATCGCCGATCAGACGGATCAGGTGATTGCGGATGTCGTGTACGCCGTTGGCGTAATCGAGAATGCGCTCGCTGACCGGATCGTAATACAGGGCGTTGATGGTGAAGTCGCGGCGTTGCGCGTCTTCTTCCAGGGTGCCGTAAACGTTGTCGCGCAGAATCCGCCCGCTTTCGTTACGCGAGGACTGATTGCTGTCCTCGTCGTCTTCGTTGACCGGGTGATTGGCGCGGAAGGTCGCGACTTCAATGATTTCGCGACCGAAATGGATATGCACCAGTTTGAAGCGACGGCCAATGATCCGCGCGTTGCGGAATTCGGCGCGGACTTGCTCGGGGGTGGCGCTGGTGGCGACGTCGAAATCCTTGGGCGTGATGCCCAGCAGCATGTCACGCACGCAACCACCGACCAGATAAGCCTGGTAACCGGCACCTTGCAGGCGTTCGACAATATTCACCGCATAGCGGCTGAACTGCGTTTTCTGCAGCGAATGTTGACCGCTGTTGAGCACTTCAGGGGTGCTACGGATGTGTTGCGTACGACGCACGGGAGTTCGGAATGACTGGAACAACTTCTTCAGCATGGGATGCACTGTTTGAAGGAATGTTCGGCCATACCAAAGAATGACCGCATGATGGGCGCAGATTCTAGCATTTAGTCGGGGGATGGTGTAGGAGACAGCAGCTTCGAGCTGAAAGCCGCAAGCTACAAGGGTGAAACGGGGGGTAAAACAGGGAGTTTTTTACAGAAGGGAGAAACTACAAGGGGAGCCGAAGCTCCCCAAGAAGTAGTTGCGTGCTCTTTTTATTATTGATTCGGGCTTCTTGTTTTTGTTGAGTGCCCTCGCCACGAAGCTTTTCCTTCGTGACCCTCCCAATCGGGAGCCAAGAGCAAACGGATTGCTTTGGTCGCTGAATTGCAGTGATCTTACGATCCAACCAGTACAGGCTCTGTCTTAGGACAGTTTTTGTTGTTCTCGGCCTGGTCGTGGGGCAAGCCCCAAATACAACGCCTCTCCAAAAGAATAAGTTAGCTGCGCCTCTCGCCGTCTTGTTTTTATTGTGCGTGAGTCGATTCGTGTTATTTTTATTGTCTTGTACATTGCTTGTTATTGTTCTTGTACCAAACATATAGCAGGGGTCGTGCCAACTTTTGCGAAACCCCGTAAAACAAAGGGTTAGGTCGATATAACCGTTTTCTCGGGGCGAAAAAAAGCCGGGGTTTCGTTACCGATAACCCCGGCTTCTGTTACGTGAAAAGACTGAGGTAACAGTTTTTTCACCTCTTCAAGCGTTACCCGCACACTCGACAGGTAACGTTCAGCTCTCGCTGGCGACCCCGGTCTTGCGCCGTGGAATGCCCAGACGCTGACGGCGTTCCCACAGACATTTACGGCTGACGCCCAGTTTGCGCGCCAGTTCGGTCTCGGTCATGTGATCCTGATGCTCAAGGACGAAGTGCTGGAAGTAATCCTCCAGCGACAGGTCTTCGGTCGGCTCATGGCTGCTGTTGCTGGCGTTACCACCGGTTTGCGGTGGCAGGCCGATGAACTCGTCGTCGTCCAGATCGCTCAGTTCAATGTCGATGCCCAGCAGTTCGGCAGAGATTTCCGGGCTTTCGCTGAGAATCACCGCGCGCTCGACTGCGTTTTCCAGCTCGCGCACGTTACCCGGCCAGGAATAGTGACGAATGGCCTGTTCGGCATCGGCAGCAAATTTCAGGTCGGTACGGTTGATACGTGCGCTCTGGCGAGCGAGGAAAGCTGTGGCGATTTCGTTGACGTCGGCACCGCGTTCGCGCAGCGCTGGCAATTTCAGGGCAATCACGTGCAGACGGTAATAAAGGTCTTCACGGAACTGGCCGATTTTCGCCAGGCTCTTCAGATCCCGGTGCGTTGCGGCGATAAGGCGTACATCGACCTTCTGCGACTGCACCGAACCAACGCGGCGAATTTCGCCTTCCTGCAACACGCGCAGCAGACGGGCCTGAGCTTCCAGTGGCAGTTCGCCGATTTCGTCGAGGAACAACGTGCCGCCGTCCGCCGCTTCGACCAGACCGGCACGCCCGGCGCTGGCGCCGGTGAACGCGCCTTTTTCGTGGCCGAACAGTTCAGACTCGATCAGGCTTTCCGGAATGGCTGCGCAGTTCACCGAGATCATCGGTGCCTTGGCGCGTTTCGACAGATTGTGCAGGGCGCGCGCCACCAGTTCTTTACCGGTGCCGGACTCGCCCTGAATCAACACATTGGAATCGGTCGGCGCGACTTTGCGGATCTTGCTGTACAGATCCTGCATCGGCGGGCACGAGCCGATGATGCCGATCTCGCCATTGCTGTTGTCGGTGGCGGGTTTACCGCTGCCATTGGCCGGTTTGCTGGCAAGCGCTTCGCCGGCAGCCGGGGCCGATTGGCGATCACGCAGAATCCGCGCGACGGCCTGGAGCATTTCGTCGTGGTCGAAAGGCTTGGCGATGTAATCCACCGCGCCCATCTTCATCGAGTCGACCGCCGAGCGCAGGCTGGCGTAACTGGTCATGATCAGCACCGGCGTGCCCTGGCCGAGCTTGATCAGCTCGGTGCCCGGCGCGCCCGGCAAACGCAGATCGCTGACGATCAGGTCGAACGTAGGAATGGTGAAGCGTTCTTGTGCTTCCTGCACTGAACCGGCTTCGCTGACCTGGTACTGATTACGTTCCAGCAGGCGGCGCAAGGCGGAGCGGATAATTGTTTCGTCTTCGACGATCAAAATGTGCGGCATTGATT
>NZ_JBIVJB010000176.1:0-4364 GCF_044750025.1 Pseudomonas sp. NPDC088885
CTGCCGATTGAATCAGGAATACGAAGGGTCCAGCGCTGCCATCCATGATCGGGACTTCGGACGCGGAGAGCTCGACGTAGGCGTTATCGATGCCCAGGCCAGCCATGGCCGAGAGCAAGTGCTCTACCGTGTCCACTTTGACGTCGCCATTGATCAGCGTCGTCGACATAGTGGTTTCACCGACGTTTTCCGCGCGGGCAGGGATCTGCACCACAGGGTCGAGGTCAGCGCGACAAAACACAATGCCAGTGTCGACAGGCGCAGGCTTGAGAGTCAGATAGACCTTCTCACCGGAGTGCAGGCCTACACCTGTGGCACGGATAATATTTTTCAGTGTGCGTTGTTTAATCATGGCTTGGGCCGCTTCAGCGCAAATTGCGAACTGGTATCAACAAAGGCTGGCGATAATAGCAGACCGAGCCTTTGCTGAACACCAATCACCTTCATAGCCCTGATACATTCCATCAATCGGCCTGACGACGCAGGAATGCCGGGATGTCCAGGTAGTCCAGGTCATCTTGCGGATTCATCTTCGCGGCAGCCGCAGCACCGGCCTGAGCCTGGTTGCGCATGACGGTCGGACGATCCAGATCACGGTAATTAACCGCAGGCGCTTCCTGACGGGACGGAGCCGGTTGTTGTACCTGAGCGGTCGACATCGAGGTATGAACGGTATTGTCGATGACCTTCACAGGTTTCTCGATTTTTGCGCCCAGACCGGTAGCAACCACAGTCACGTGCAGCTCGTCGCGCATGTCCGGATCGATAACGGTACCGACCTTGACCATCGCATGCTCGGAAGCGAAGGCTTCGATGATCGAACCTACGTCGGAGTACTCACCCAGGGACAGGTCAGGACCGGCGGTGATGTTCACCAGAATGCCGCGTGCGCCTTGCAGGTTCACGTCTTCCAGCAGCGGGTTACGGATTGCCGCTTCGGTGGCTTCACGTGCACGGTTCGGACCGCTGGCGCAGCCAGTGCCCATCATTGCCATGCCCATTTCGCTCATCACGGTACGCACGTCGGCGAAGTCGACGTTGATCATGCCCGGACGCTTGATGATGTCGGAGATACCGCGAACGGCACCGGCCAGTACATCGTCAGCCTTGGCGAAAGCCGACAGCAGGCTGGCGTCTTTACCGAGGATGGTCAGCAGCTTCTCGTTAGGAATGGTGATCAACGAGTCGACGCTTTCGGACAGCATGCGGATGCCTTCATCGGCGATCTGCATACGCTTGCGGCCTTCGAACGGAAACGGACGAGTCACGACCGCAACGGTCAGAATGCCCATTTCCTTGGCCACTTCGGCGATGATCGGTGCAGCACCGGTACCGGTACCGCCGCCCATGCCAGTGGTGATGAACACCATGTTGGTGCCCTGCAGCACTTCGGCAATACGCTCGCGGTCTTCCAGAGCAGCCTGACGGCCGACTTCCGGGTTCGCGCCGGCGCCGAGGCCTTTGGTCACGCCAGTGCCCAGTTGCAGGATGGTACGTGCGCCGATGTTTTTCAGCGCTTGAGCATCGGTGTTGGCGCAGATGAATTCAACGCCTTCGATGTTGCTCTTGACCATGTGGTTGACAGCGTTGCCGCCGCCACCGCCGACACCGATAACTTTGATTACCGGGCTTGCGGGGATGTTGTCTACGAGTTCGAACATTTTCCCTCTCCTTACATTCTCTAGTTTTTTTCGCCTACTGCATGTTTGTTGCGGTGTTGCGGTAAAGCTTTAGAAGTTGCCTTGAACCCACTTCTTCAATCGGTCCAGCAACGGCGCCTGTGGCTCTTCGTTGCTGTAGCTGTCGCGGCTGCCGATGCCCGAGAACGAGATCCCGTCGGACTGCTTTTGCAGGCCGTACATCAACAAGCCAACGCCAGTGGAATAAATCGGGTTGCGTACCACGTCATCCAGACCTTTGACGCCGTGCGGCACGCCCAGACGAACCGGCATATGGAAGATTTCTTCGGCCAGTTCAGTCGCGCCTTCCATCTTCGAAGTACCGCCAGTCAGCACGATGCCGGCCGGGATCAGGTCTTCGTAGCCGCTGCGACGCAGCTCGGCCTGGATCAGCGTGAACAGTTCGTCGTAGCGCGGCTCGACCACTTCGGCCAGGGCCTGACGCGACAGTTCGCGCGGTGGACGGTCGCCGACGCTTGGCACCTTGATGGTTTCACCGGCACCGGCCAGTTTCGCCAGGGCGCAGGCGTAGCGGATTTTGATTTCTTCGGCGTACTGAGTCGGGGTGCGCAACGCCATGGCGATGTCGTTGGTCACCTGATCACCGGCAATCGGGATCACCGCGGTGTGACGGATCGCGCCTTCGGTGAAGATCGCGATGTCGGTAGTACCGCCGCCGATGTCGACCAGGCACACGCCCAGTTCTTTCTCGTCGTCGGTCAGTACCGAGTAGGCCGAGGCCAGTTGCTCGAGAATGATGTCGTCGATTTCCAGACCGCAGCGACGCACGCATTTTTCAATGTTCTGTGCAGCGTTGACGGCGCAGGTGACCACGTGAACCTTGGCTTCCAGACGCACGCCGGACATGCCCAGTGGCTCACGAACGCCTTCCTGGTTATCGATCACGTAATCCTGCGGCAGGGTGTGCAGCACGCGCTGGTCAGCCGGGATCGCTACAGCCTGAGCAGCGTCGAGTACGCGCTCAAGGTCGGCCGAGCTGACTTCGCGATCACGGATCGCGACGATGCCGTGGGAGTTCAGGCTGCGGATGTGATTGCCCGCCACGCCGACGAACGCCGAGTGAATGCGGCAGCCCGCCATCAGTTGGGCTTCTTCGATCGCACGCTGGATCGATTGCACGGTGGACTCGATGTTCACCACCACGCCCTTCTTCAGGCCACGGGACGGATGGGTACCGATCCCGACGATTTCCAGCGTGCCGTCGTCGGAGACCTCGCCGACCAGCGCCACCACCTTGGAGGTGCCGATATCGAGACCGACGATCATTTTGCCGCTTTGCACGTTTGCCATGGGTCCTGCCTCTTCTTAATTCTTTGCGACAGCGGGTTGGGCTGTCGTCGGCGCTACAGGTTCCCGCCAGCCAACAGCGAGGCCGTTGGCGTAGCGCAGATCGATGCGCGCAATGTTCGTAATCTGGTCTTTAAGCGTCTTGTCATAGATGGCGATAAAGCGGCGCATCTTTTCCACCAAATTGCCGCGTCCCAGCAGCAGCTCGATGCCGGGGCCGGAACTGCCGGCACCGGTGGTCAGGAACCAGCTCCCGCGTTCACGCAATTCCAGGCGTGCAATCGAGAAGCCCAACGGCCGCAGCATCTGGCTCAGCACCTGATACTGCTGCATCACTTGCTGCTGGGCCCGTTGAGGACCGAACAGCTGTGGCAGGTGTTCGTAGTTCGCCAGTTCCTTTGGCGTAAACGCCTGGCCCTGGTTGTTCAGCAACGACTCGTCGCCCCAACGCGCTACCGGCAATTGCTCTTCGAGGCGGATCACCACTTGATCCGGCCACACCCGACGTACTTCGGCATGGGCGATCCAGGGCATCTGCTCAAGCTCGGTGCGCATCCCGGCCAGGTCGATGGTGAAGAAGCTCGACGCCACGTATGGGGCGATGCGCTGCTGCACTGCTTGCTGGCTGATGTAGCTCAGGTCGCCCTGCACGGCGATCTTGGTGATCGGCCGGTCGGCGTACGGCAGCAAACGCGTTGCCCCTTCGTACGTACCAAAGCCCAGCACAACCAGCAGCACCGGCCAGAACAGGCTTTTCAGAAAACCAAAATTGGCTTTCGGCAGGCGCGCGGACATCGGCTCTTTCGCCACCATTCGGCTGGCACCCCGCGGTACCGGCTTGCGGCCGGGTGCGGGTGGCTGATGTCTGAGCTGAGCGCCTTGCATGGTCTTAACCTCGCGCCTCTTGGGTGACTGCGCCTTCAACACTGGCGGCCAGAATGGCCAGTACCAGTTGCTGGAAATCCAGACCGGCAGCACGGGCCGCCATCGGCACCAGACTGTGATCGGTCATGCCCGGTGCGGTGTTCACTTCCAGGAACCAGAACTGCCCGTCGGCGTCCTGCATCACGTCCGCCCTGCCCCAACCGGCAATCCCCAGCGCCTCACTGGCCTTGGCCGTGAGATCCATGAGTTCCTGTTCCTTGGCGGCATCCAGCCCGCACGGAATGCGGTACTGGGTATCGTTGGCGATGTACTTGGCGTCGTAGTCGTAAAACGTGTGCGGTGTACCCAGGGCGATTGGAGGCAACACCTGGTCACGCAGGGTGGCGATGGTGAACTCCGGACCTTGAATCCATTGCTCAACCAACACTTTCGAATCTTAGGTACAGGCCGCTTTCCATGCGTCGATCAACTCGGACGCAGAAATCAATTTGG
>NZ_JBIVJB010000177.1:0-4233 GCF_044750025.1 Pseudomonas sp. NPDC088885
GGCCGATCAGCACGATCCCGCCAAATCAGGGCGGGGCGCGGCATTTTGCAGGCGAACTTTATGCCCTTCAAGGGATTATGACGGGTGACGGAAAATTAACTACAAGTCATGCCGTGACCGAATGTCGCACATGCACGGTCGAATCCCTTACAGGCCGTGCCCTGCAAGGATTCTGGCGCAATATGGAAAAATTTCTCATCGGTGACGTGAATAGGCCGCAATGCGTCGTGAATGGAGGCTCAAAGCCACGTCCGCAGGCGCTTGTAGGACGTCTGTACGACTTTCGGATACAGTCTGTGCATATGCGACAAATAGTTATATCTGTAGGGCTTTGGTTTTTCTGACTACGAGGTCAGCAAATGCTGAAAGCCTTTAGCCTTCAAGGCTGTAGCAATGTGCCTGATTTACCAGCCAGTCACGAAAAGCCTTCAGAGACGCCGATTCGACCTTTCGTTCGGGAATCATCAAGTAATAGGCTTTGATGCTGGCGAGTGCCTGCGGGTTGGCAATTACCAGGCGTTTCTCCGCCAATTCCCGCTGAATCAGAAACGGTGGAATCAGCGCAATCCCCATGTCGTGCATGGCCGCTTGGGCGAGCATGGAGAATAGCTCGTAGCGCGGACCTGTCATGTCGCGGGGGATATTCATGTGTTGCGAGTTGAACCACTGACGCCAGGCATAAGGGCGAGTGGTTTGTTGCAGCAGCGGCAGATCGGCAATTTCATCGGCTGTCAGAAGCGTCTTGTTGCCGAGTAGGGCGGGGCTGCACACCGGCATCGGATTTTCACCCATCAGTCTGTGGGATTCGGTACCCGACCAATCGGCATCGCCGAAGTAGATCGCCGCATCGAACTCAGTGTCGGCAAACAGGAAGGGCCGCGTGCGGTTGGTCAGGTTGACCGTGACTTCCGGGTGCTTGAGCTGGAAATCCTTTAGGCGCGGCAGCAGCCATTGCGTACCGAAGGTCGGTACCACCGCCAACTCGATCACATTGGTGCCTTGCTGGCCCATCACTGAGAGGGTGTCGCGCTCAACCGCATCGAGTTGCGTTGCGACCCGACGACTGTAGGAAAGTCCTGCTTCGGTCAGTTTCACTCCCCGTCGCGACCGTCGGAACAGTTCCACACTGAGGAATTCCTCAAGGCTGGCGATCTGTCGGCAAATGGCACCCTGGGTGAGGGAAAGTTCTTCGGCGGCGCGGGTAAAGCTTTCGTGACGTGCGGCGGCTTCGAAGCTGATCAGGGCGGTGGTGCTGGGGATCTTCCTGCGCATGTACGTCAACCTCACTAATGCGCCGCATAAAAGGCATTTCGCGACGTTTCGGAGTGAGAAATTAGCACAACAGAATGCGAAATCCTCGTTTGCCGCGACGGCGAACCGCGCCTAGGATCAATGCCACGTTAATTCACCCGATTTACGAGGACACACTCATGGGCGGTAAAGCTAGCTTCAACTGGATCGATCCCCTGCTGCTGGATCAACAGCTCACCGAAGAAGAGCGCATGATCCGCGACACCGCCGAGCAGTTCGCTCAGCAGAAGCTCGCGCCGCGTGTTCTTGAAGCTTTCCGTCATGAGAAGACTGATCCGGCGATCTTCCGCGAAATGGGCGAAGTCGGCCTGTTGGGCGCGACCATCCCTGAGCAGTACGGTGGCAGCGGCCTCAACTACGTGAGCTACGGCCTGATTGCTCGCGAAGTGGAGCGGGTCGACTCCGGCTATCGCTCGATGATGAGCGTGCAGTCCTCGCTGGTGATGGTGCCGATCAACGAATTCGGTACCGAAGCCCAGAAACAGAAATACCTGCCGAAACTGGCGTCCGGCGAATGGATCGGCTGCTTCGGCCTGACCGAGCCGAACCACGGTTCCGACCCGGGCGCGATGATCACCCGTGCACGCAAAGTCGAAGGCGGCTACAGCCTGACCGGCGCGAAAATGTGGATCACTAACAGCCCGATCGCCGACGTTTTCGTGGTCTGGGGTAAGGACGATGCCGGCGACATCCGTGGCTTCGTACTGGAGAAGGGCTGGAAAGGCCTGAGCGCTCCGGCGATTCACGGCAAAGTCGGCCTGCGTGCATCGATTACCGGTGAGATCGTCATGGACAACGTGTTCGTGCCGGAAGAGAACATCTTCCCGGACGTGCGCGGTCTGAAAGGCCCGTTCACCTGCCTTAACTCTGCGCGCTATGGCATTTCCTGGGGCGCACTGGGCGCTGCCGAGTTTTGCTGGCACACCGCTCGCCAGTACACACTGGATCGTCAACAGTTCGGTCGCCCATTGGCCGCTACTCAATTGATCCAGAAGAAACTCGCTGACATGCAGACCGAGATCACGTTGGCGCTGCAAGGCTGCCTGCGTCTGGGTCGTATGAAAGATGAAGGTACTGCGGCGGTCGAAATCACTTCGATCATGAAGCGCAACTCCTGCGGCAAGTCGCTGGACATCGCCCGTATGGCGCGCGACATGTTGGGCGGCAACGGTATCTCCGACGAATTCGGCGTGGCCCGTCACCTGGTCAACCTGGAAGTAGTGAATACCTATGAAGGTACTCATGACGTTCACGCGCTGATTTTGGGTCGTGCGCAAACCGGTCTGCAGGCGTTCTATTAATAGGAGAGCGACCATGGGCGCGCTGTCGCATCTGCGGGTACTGGATTTATCGCGAGTGTTGGCCGGGCCGTGGGCCGGGCAAATCCTCGCCGACCTTGGCGCCGAGGTGATCAAGGTTGAGCGCCCGGGTAATGGTGACGACACGCGCGCCTGGGGGCCGCCCTTCCTTAAAGACGCTTATGGTGAGAACACCTCGGAAGCGGCCTATTACCTGTCGGCCAACCGCAACAAGCAATCGGTGACTATCGACTTCACGCGTCCTGAGGGGCAGAAGCTGGTGCGGGACTTGGCGGCAAAGTCCGACATCCTCATCGAGAACTTCAAGGTCGGTGGTCTGGCGGCATATGGGCTGGACTATGAATCGCTGAAGGCGATCAATCCGAACCTGATCTATTGCTCGATCACCGGGTTCGGGCAGACCGGGCCGTATGCCAAGCGCGCTGGCTATGACTTCATGATTCAGGGGTTGGGCGGGCTGATGAGCCTGACTGGTCGTCCCGAGGGTGATGAGGGTGCCGGGCCGGTAAAGGTCGGTGTGGCGTTGACGGATATTCTTACCGGTCTGTATTCGACGGTGGCGATTCTTGCGGCGTTGGCACATCGCGATCACGACGGGGGCGGCCAACACATCGATATGGCGTTGCTGGATGTGCAGGTTGCGTGTCTGGCGAACCAGGCGATGAATTATCTGACCACGGGCAATGCGCCTAAGCGTCTGGGTAATGCGCATCCGAACATCGTGCCTTATCAGGACTTTCCTACGGCCGACGGCGATTTCATTCTTACCGTGGGTAACGACGGGCAGTTCCGCAAGTTTGCCGAAGTGGCGGGGCAGCCGCAGTGGGCTGACGATCCGCGCTTCGCTACTAATAAGCTGCGGGTGGCGAACCGGGCTGTGTTGATTCCGTTGATTCGCCAGGCGACTGTGTTCAAGACGACTGGCGAATGGGTTGCCGAGCTGGAGCAGGCGGGCGTGCCTTGTGGGCCGATCAATGATCTGTCGCAGGTGTTCGAGGATCCGCAGGTGAAGGCGCGTGGTCTGGCGATAGAGCTGCCGCACGCACTGGCGGGGATGGTGCCGCAAGTGGCCAGCCCTATCCGCATGTCGCAGACACCGGTTGAGTATCGGCGCGCCCCTCCTTTATTGGGTGAGCATACGCTGGAGGTTCTTCAAGGTGTGCTGGGCTTGGGCGCGGGTGCGGTGGCTGAGCTGAAGGCGGCTGGGGTGCTCTAAAGATCCCTTCTATATAGAAGGGATCACGTTTGCTTCCTTTATATAGGTGCATTTGGTCGTTATTTAACCAATCTGCAAGTGATTGAAAGAAAAGCGAAATTAACGGTTGACGGCAAATTCCAGACGTCTATAATTCGCCCCACTTCCGGCGCAGTCGAAACGGAAAACTTCTTGAGATTCAATGAGTTAAGTAGGTTTCGGCAGCAGGTTGCTTCAGTTCATCGAAGCCAAAAGGAAGTTGAAAAAGAGGTGTTGACAGCAGCGTGTAACGCTGTAGAATTCGCCTCCCGCTGACGAGAGATCTGAGGCGCAAGTGGTTGAAGTTGTTGAAGAATTCTTCGAAAGCTTCTGAAAATAATCACTTGACAGCAAATGAGGCTGCTGTAG
>NZ_JBIVJB010000178.1:0-4213 GCF_044750025.1 Pseudomonas sp. NPDC088885
AGTTGCGTGGGTCGAGGTTCTTGGCTTTCTTTGCGTGGATGTAAATTAAACCTGGTTCAGTCGTTCGGCGATAATAGTGACCAGTTGGCGAGCGATCTTGCTCTTGCTGGTCTGGGCGAAAACCGTGGCGTGCAGCTCACGGTCAATCACGCTGCAGGCGTTTTCTTCGCTGTTGAAACCGATGCTCGGGTTGGCGACGTCGTTGGCGACGATCAAATCGAGATTCTTGTCCTTCAGCTTGCGTGCAGCGTAGTCGAGCAGGTGTTCGGTCTCGGCGGCAAAGCCGACACTGAACGGACGGTCGGGACGGGTCGCGATGGTGGCCAGAATGTCTGGATTGCGCACCATTTGCAGGACGAAGCCATCACCGCTCGTAGGATCTTTCTTGAGTTTTTGCGGGGCGATGACTTCCGGGCGGTAGTCCGCAACCGCTGCCGAGGAAATGAACACGTCGCACGGGATCGCGGCTTCACACGCCGCGAGCATGTCGCGGGCGCTGACCACGTCGATACGCGTGACGCGATCCGGCGTCGGCAAGTGCACCGGGCCGCTGATCAGCGTGACGCGGGCGCCGGCTTCAACCGCTGCTTCGGCGAGGGCAAAGCCCATTTTTCCGGAGCTGTGGTTAGTGATGTAGCGCACCGGATCGATGTTTTCTTGAGTCGGGCCGGCAGTGATCACCACGTGTTTGCCGGTCAGTGCCTGGCGCTGGAAGCAGTCTGCCGCGCACTGTGCGAGGTCAGTGGCTTCCATCATCCGGCCCATGCCGACGTCGCCGCAGGCCTGACTGCCCGAGGCCGGGCCGAAGGTCTTCAGGCCACGGCTTTCAAGGAGTTGCAGGTTGGCCTGGGTCGCCGGATCGCGCCACATCGCCTGATTCATGGCCGGCGCGACAGCGACGACAGCGTCAGTGGCGAGTACCAGCGTGGTCAGCAAATCATTGGCAATGCCTTGCGCCAGACGCGCGAGCAGGTCGGCGGTGGCCGGGGCGACCAGCACCAGATCGGCCCACTTGGCCAGCTCGATGTGGCCCATCGCGGCTTCTGCGGCCGGGTCGAGCAGGTCGAGGTGCACCGGGTGGCCGGACAGCGCCTGCATGGTCAGCGGGGTGATGAATTCGGCGCCGCCGTGGGTCATGACCACGCGCACTTCGGCGCCCTGGTCGATCAGGCGACGAACCAGATCGGCGCTCTTGTAGGCCGCGATGCCGCCGCCGACGCCCAGAACGATGCGTTTCCGATACAGCCGCTGCATAGGTCTGCCTTTCATTTCGTGGGTGAAATACGTGGCGAAACCCCCTCCCCAGGGTGAATCCGCCCGCAAAAAAGATGGGCTAAGATATCACAGCGACCGCTACGGAACAGCGGCGCCCACAGACAGGGAAGTGCTATGAGTATTCGTGATTGGCCTGCGGCTGAACGCCCGCGGGAAAGGTTGTTGGAACAAGGTGCGGCGAGTCTTTCGGATGCGGAACTGCTGGCGATTTTCCTTCGTACCGGCGTGCCGGGGAAAAGTGCTGTGGATCTGGCGCGGCATTTGTTGAGTCAGTTCGGCAGCCTGCGTTTGCTGCTTGAGGCCGATCAGGACGCATTCAGCAAACAATTGGGCTTGGGGCCTGCAAAGTTTGCGCAGCTGCAAGCGGCGCAAGAAATGGGTAAGCGGCATCTGGCCGAGCGCTCGCGCGAGAAGCCTGCGCTGGAGAATCCACAGGTCGTCCGCGATTACCTCAAAGCCATGCTGAGGCATGAGCCGCATGAGGTGTTCGGCTGTCTGTTTCTCGATTCAAAACATCAGGTGCTGAATTTCGAGGCCTTGTTTCGCGGATCGATCGACAACACCAGCGTGCATCCCCGGGAAGTGGTGAAGCGTGCGTTGGCTAACAACGCGGCGGCGGTGATCCTCTGCCATAACCATCCGTCGGGGAACACTGATCCCAGTCAGGCTGATCGATTGCTGACCAAGCGACTGCAGAAAGCTTTGGATTTGATTGATGTGCGGGTGCTCGATCACTTCATCATCGGTGACGGCGAGCCGCTGTCGATGGCGGAGTGTGGCTGGATGTAATCCTCAAAGAAACAACACAAACCCCTGTGGGAGCGAGCCTGCTCGCGAATCCGGTGTGTCAGTCAGCATTTTTGTTACTGACGGACCGCTTTCGCGAGCAGGCTCGCTCCCACATTGGGAACCGTGCAGGGCAGGTTATTTGAGGTTGACCTTGGAGTAGTCCTGGCGGCCGAACGGGCTGACGGCGTAGCCCTGCACGTCCTTACGCGTCAGCGCATACGCGGTCGGGTGCGCCAACGGCAACCACAGCGCCTGCTGCTGAATCTGCGCCTGCGCCTGCTCGTACAGCTTGGTGCGTACACCTTGTTCGCTGGTGGTCTTGCCGGCGCTGATCAGCTTGTCCAGATCGGCGTTGCAGTAGCGCGCGAAGTTAGTCCCCGACTTGACAGCAGCGCAGGAAAATTGCGGCGTGAGGAAGTTATCCGGGTCGCCGTTATCGCCCGCCCAGCCCATGAACAACAGATCATGCTCGCCCGCCTTGGCGCGACGAATCAGCTCGCCCCACTCGATCACGCGGATTTCCGCCTGAATACCGATCTCTGCCAGATCCGACTGCAACATCTGTGCGCCGAGGCTTGGATTCGGATTGAGCAGGCTGCCCGACGGACGCGTCCAGATGGTGGTCTGGAAACCATCCTTCAAACCGGCCTTGGCCATCAGCGCCTTGGCTTTGGCGATGTCGTGCGGATAGCCCGGCAGACTCTTCGCGTAGCTCCAGGTGTTTGGCGGGTACGGGCCGTTGGCGGCTTCGGCGGTGTCTTCAAACACAGCCTTGATGTAGTTGGCCTTGTCGAACGCGAGGTTGATCGCCTGACGCACTTCCGGCTTGTCCAACGGCGGGTGCTGGCTGTTGATGCCAACGAAAGCGGTCATGAACGCGTCAGTCTTTTCGACTTTTAATGTCGGCTCTTTCAGCGCGGCTTGTACGTCGAGTGGCTTCGGCGACAGGGCGATCTGGCATTCATTGCGTCGCAGCTTTTGCAGGCGCACGTTGGCGTCCGGGGTGATGGCGAAGATCAGCGGATCGACCGCAGGCTTGCCACCGAAGTAGTCCGGGTTGGCCTTGTAGCGGATCGCCGCGTCTTTCTGGAAACGATTGAACACGAACGGGCCGGTGCCGATTGGCTGGCTGTTGAGCTTGTCCGTCGCGCCGGCCTTCATCAGTTTGTCGGCGTATTCAGCGGAATAGATCGAGGCGAAGCCCATGCTCAGGGTCGCCAGGAACGTCGAGTCCGGGTGATCAAGGGTGAAGCGCACGGTTAGCGGATCGAGGGCGTCGATCTTCTTGATCAGTGCTGGCAGTTGCATCGACTGCGCATGCGGGAAGCCGCTTTGCGCGACTTTGTGCCAAGGGTTGGCCGGGTCGAGCATGCGGTCGAAGCTGAATTTGACGTCTTCGGCGGTCAGTTCGCGACTCGGCTTGAAGTAATCGGTCGTGTGAAATTTCACCTGCGGATGCAGTTTGAACACATACGTCAGGCCATCGGTGCTGACTTCCCAACTGTCGGCCAGGCTCGGCACGACTTTGCCGCTGGCGGTGTCGAAATCCACCAGACGGTTCATCAGCACGTCGGCCGAGGCGTTGGTGGTGGTCAGCGAGTTGTATTGCACCACGTCGAACCCTTCCGGGCTGGCCTCGGTGCAGACGCTCAGCGCGGCGGCCTGGGCTAGAGGGCTCAGCAGGAGCGGGGCGAGCAACAGGGGTAGGGCAGCGAGGCGCATGGTCGGTTTCCTTTTACAGATCGAAGGCCCATCTGCAAGTGCAGTCTGGAAAAGGCCTACCCTAGAGGGCTGGATTACAAATGACTATCCCCTTTTTGCATTTTAAGGGCACAGTGATGGCGGTTTTTCAGACCACGGCGCTGCGCAAAAAGTCTGAAAGCCGTGTGCAGACGATTTTCTTCGACGAGTGGTAAAAACCGGTGCCGGCCTTTATCCAAAGCGTTCGCAGGCCGGAAAAACGCCTTTTTGTGGATTGATTGCACACGGAAAGTTGTTGCACCCCGGTCTTTCTGGTATAAAGCAGCGCTCTTTTCTAGGGGCCCGGTTCCTTCACTGTAGGTGTAGCCGGTAAGACCTCTAAAGAAACGCGGCGCCTGGCGCCAAATGACTGAGAGATTAAGCGGCCAACCCATGCCGGGTTGGGCAT
>NZ_JBIVJB010000179.1:0-4131 GCF_044750025.1 Pseudomonas sp. NPDC088885
CGGTCGGTGTCAGGTGCGTCGGGAGTGGTTGGCCATTCCCGTGTCCAGCGATATGCGGCCAATTGGGCCGATATAGCGACGTACGCGTCCTGCTTGCTGTGGCTACTTAAGCACTCAGTCAGGAGGAGGAATCAACCGTGGCTGTGGACGAGATGAAGCGTCTTGATAAAGCCTATTGCTACACAGTCCAGCGGTTGTGCATCTCCACCCTACACGTATCCCTGATAATTCGGGTGCTGCCGCGCGCAGAATCCGCAGCGGGTTGGCATTTACCGTGAGCTCCGAAAGGGGAGGTCACGCATCATGGCTAATCAGGCGGTGTTTCCGAAGCTTTCGCTCGGGGTCATCTGCGGTTGACTGCACTTTGTGAACTGGCCGTGAATATCTGCCTGTCAGGCGAGTAAAAACTCTGCTCGACGGTGTAATTCAGGCCTCATGTCACCTGCGCTTGTTACAACTGCAAACTCCACCGTTACGTAGCAAAAGCCCCGTAGGACGGCCTCGCGTCCTGGTGAATTGCGATGGTCAGGGCCGGTTTTTGACCGTGGTGCCGCTGTCCAGGCCGCTTTTGGCGGCGTTCGCGACTATAGCAGCAATGATTAAGTGCTTCAATTCCATAAAAATTGTTATCATCCGCGGCATGACAACTACTGCCCCTTCGACTCCAGGCGTTCAATTGCTTGAAGTCTCGCCGGAGTATGCCGGCCAACGAATCGACAATTTCCTTCTCGCCCGGCTCAAAGGCGTGCCCAAGACCTTGATTTACCGCATTTTGCGCAAAGGCGAAGTGCGCGTGAACAAAGGTCGGATCAAGCCCGAATACAAGCTGCAGGCCGGCGATATCGTGCGCGTGCCGCCCGTTCGCGTGCCTGAGCGCGACGAACCGGTGCCATTGGCCCAGGGTCTGTTGCAGCGCCTGGAAGCCTCGATTGTCTTCGAAGACAAAGCCCTGATCGTGATCAACAAGCCCGCCGGCATTGCGGTTCACGGCGGCAGCGGCTTGAATTTCGGTGTGATCGAAGCCTTTCGTCAGTTGCGCCCGGATACCAAAGAGCTGGAGCTGGTTCACCGTCTCGACCGTGACACCTCCGGCCTGCTGATGATCGCCAAAAAGCGCAGCATGTTGCGTCACCTCCACGAGCAATTGCGCGGCGATGGCGTCGACAAGCGCTACATGGCGCTGGTGCGCGGCAACTGGGCAACCTCGATCAAGAAAGTCAGCGCGCCATTGCTCAAGAGCAACCTGCGTTCCGGCGAGCGCATGGTCGAAGTCAACGAAGAAGGCAAAGAAGCTCTGACGATGTTTAAGGTGCTGCGCCGCTTCGGGGATTTCGCCACCATGGTCGAAGCCAAACCGGTTACCGGTCGCACCCACCAGATTCGCGTGCACACCTTGCATGCTGGCCATTGCATTGCTGGCGACAGCAAGTACGGCGATGAGGATTTCACCAAGGAAATCCGCGATCTGGGCGGCAAGCGTCTGTTTCTGCACGCTTACATGCTGACCGTGCCGCTGCCGGATGGCGGCAAGCTGACCTTGCAGGCGCCCGTCGATGAAATGTGGGCCAAGACCGTGGAGCGATTGAGTGCGCCCATCTGATTACAAGCTGCTGATTTTTGATTGGGACGGCACGCTGGCCGATTCCATTCACCGGATCGTCGAGGCGATGCACTCGGCATCCGGGCGCTCCGGTTTCGAGTTGCGCGATGATTTCGCCGTCAAAGGCATCATCGGCCTGGGCCTGCCTGAGGCGATCCGCACCTTGTATCCCGAGATCAGCGACGCCGAAATGACCTTGTTTCGCGAGTATTACGCTGATCACTACATCGCCGCAGAAGCCGTGCCTTCGCCGTTGTTCGAAGGGGTCGTCGAGTCGATGGCGTCGTTCCGCGAGCAGGGTTATCACCTGGCCGTGGCCACCGGCAAGAATCGCCGGGGTCTGGATCGAGTGCTCAAGGCCAATGGCTGGGAAGATTATTTCGATATCACCCGCGCTGCCGATGAAACTGCGAGCAAGCCGCACCCTCTGATGCTGGAGCAGATCCTTGCTCATTGCGGCGTGCGCGCCGAGCAGGCGCTGATGGTTGGTGATTCGTCCTTCGATCTGCTGATGGCGCGTAACGCGGGGATGGATTCGGTGGCGGTCAGTTATGGCGCGCAATCGATCGAATCGCTGCAGCAGTTCGAGCCGCGCCTGTCGATCGACCGTTTTTCCGAATTGCATGCCTGGCTGGCGCAGCAGGCTTAATACGTTTTTGCTGGGGTGGATGGCATGACCGACGAATGGAAAGCACCGGCCAAGGCAGATGCCGACGGCGGTGACGAGAAAAGCTGGAAGCTGCTGGAGAAGACTCTCCTGGCCGGCGTGCAAGAGCAGCGCCGTTCGCGGCGTTGGGGGATCTTCTTCAAGCTGCTGACGTTTGTTTATCTGTTTATTGCGCTGATCCTGTTCACGCCGCTGATGGACATGGAAAAAAGCGCCACCCGTAGCGATAACTACACCGCGTTGATCGATGTCACCGGGGTGATTGCCGATAAAGAGCCGGCCAGCGCCGATAATATTGTCGGCAGTCTGCGCGCTGCGTTTGAGGACAAGAAGGTCAAAGGTGTCGTCCTGCGCATCAACAGCCCGGGCGGCAGTCCGGTGCAGTCGGGTTATGTGTATGACGAAATCAAGCGCCTGCGCGGCCTGCACCCGGATATCAAGGTGTATGCCGTGATTTCCGATCTGGGTGCTTCCGGTGCTTATTACATCGCCAGCGCGGCGGATCAGATTTATGCCGACAAGGCGAGTCTGGTCGGTTCGATCGGTGTGACGGCGGCCGGTTACGGTTTTGTCGGCACCATGGAGAAGCTTGGCGTTGAGCGTCGCACGTACACTTCGGGCGAGCACAAGTCGTTCCTTGATCCGTTCCAGCCGCAGAAGCCGGATGAAACGGCGTTCTGGCAGACGGTGTTGGATACCACGCACAAACAGTTCATCAATAGCGTCAAGCAGGGCCGTGGTGATCGTCTGAAGGACAAAGAGCATCCGGAGCTGTTCTCCGGGCTGGTCTGGTCGGGCGAGCAGGCGCTGCCGTTAGGTTTGATCGATGGGCTGGGCAATGCCAGCTCGGTTGCGCGTGACGTGATTGGCGAGAAAGAACTGGTGGATTTCACCGTTCAGGAATCGCCGTTTGATCGCTTCTCGAAAAAGCTTGGCGCCAGCGTGGCTGAGCAGTTGGCGATGTGGATGGGTTTCCACGGGCCATCGTTGCGTTAATTCGTTGTAAAGATCAAAAGATCGCAGCCTGCGGCAGCTCCTACACGTTTCATGTCCGATCACATTTTTGTGATGACATGAATCCTGTAGGAGCTGCCGAAGGCTGCGATCTTTTGCTTTTAAGGAATCTGCACGCCTTCCACCAACAGCATGTCAATCAGCCGAATCAATGGCAGGCCGATCAGGCTGGTCGCGTCCGGCCCTTCAGTAGACTGAAACAAGCTCACCCCCAAACCTTCAGCCTTGAAGCTTCCAGCGCAGTCATAAGGCTGCTCAATGCGCAGATAGCGCTCAATGCGCGCCTGATCGAGCTGGCGCATGTGCACGGTGAACGGCACGCAGTCGACCTGGCATTCGCCGGTCTGGCTGTTGAGCAGCGCCAGGCCGGTCAGGAAGGTCACGCTGGCGCCGCTGGCGGCCATCAGTTGCTCGCGGGCCTTCTCGAAGGTGTGCGGCTTGCCGATGATCTGCTCGCCGAGCACGGCAACCTGGTCAGAGCCGATGATCAAGTGCGCAGGATGACTGTCGGCCAATGCCCGGGCTTTTTGTTCGGCGAGGCGTTTGACCAGATCGATGGCTGGCTCGCCCGGACGATGACTTTCATCGATATCCGGCGAGGAGCAGACGAACGGCACGTGCAGTCTGGCGAGCAATTCGCGACGATATGTCGAGCTTGAAGCGAGTAATAAAGGCAGCATTCGTGTCTCCTGAGGCAGGTGCGAATTCTAGCGGAGGCGTGCAAGTGACGGACAGGGAACAATTTCCTTTGACATGGGTGGGTGCATCCCTATAATGCTGCGCCTATGTTGAATGACCCGATTCCACCTCACGTTGACCCGCGCAAATTGGCTGATCGTGGCACCACCCT
>NZ_JBIVJB010000180.1:0-306 GCF_044750025.1 Pseudomonas sp. NPDC088885
TGCGGTAGTTCAGTCGGTTAGAATACCGGCCTGTCACGCCGGGGGTCGCGGGTTCGAGTCCCGTCCGCTGCGCCATATTCGGTAACCTGGATCACTGAACGCCAGGTCACCACGGAAGAACCCGCCCAAGCGGGTTTTTTTCTGCCTCAAAGTTTGTACAGTTGTACCCGCGGGATGTGTCGTTTTACCGGTTTTCGGATTTATTTGAAAAAAACTTCAATTAAATCAACACTTTACGAAAACTTGTGGCATAATGCGTCCCGTAACGAAGCGAAGGGTGATTAGCTCAGCTGGGAGAGCGTCTGC
>NZ_JBIVJB010000180.1:316-4110 GCF_044750025.1 Pseudomonas sp. NPDC088885
GTCATCACCCACCATTCGTTTCAAGCGTTTCGCGCAGCGGTAGTTCAGTCGGTTAGAATACCGGCCTGTCACGCCGGGGGTCGCGGGTTCGAGTCCCGTCCGCTGCGCCATATTCGGAATCTGGAACACTGAACGCCAGAGTCCACAGAAAGCCCGCCTAGTGCGGGCTTTTTGCTGTCTGGGGTTTATGAAATCTCAGATTTGATGCGGACCTGTGGCGAGGGGATTTATCCCCGTTGGCCTGCGCAGCAGGCCCAGATTTTAAAAGCGGGGGCCGCTTCGCAGGCCAACGGGGATAAATCCCCTCGCCACAGGTTATGTGCATATTTTTTTAATGCGCGGCATTCTGGCTGTGGCGATAGTCGCTCACCGCTTCATACACCGCTTTACGCAACCGATTGATCCCGCCAATCGGCCGATGCGCCTCGATACCAAACCACGGATTGAACGACAGGTTGTCGCACGCCAGATTCAGCGCTGGCGTATCGAAGTCCTGCGCCGGCAAGATAATCCGCGCCACCGTCTCAAACGGCGAGTCCTGCTCACGCCATTCAATGCTGGTGTCCTCAATCGGCATGTACTTGTTGGCATCCTGACGCTGAATCTGCAGGACAAAACACGCTGGCACCCGATCCGTCGATAACTGCTGACTCAAAGCGCTGCGCAGAAAATTCGGCAGATCGTGATTCTGTTGAGGCAACGTGTACGCCGGGCAACTGTCCGGATCCGGCATCACCCGAAATTTCGCATTGGCCTCACCGAATTTGTACGGCGAGACCGAAAAATAAGTCGTCTGCGTCGGGCTGTCCGGCGGTGGTGCCAGCGTAGCCAAGGCAATAAACAGATGACGGATCTGCCAAGTGCGTGGATCCCACCCCGGAAAAAACGCCATGATCTTCTTGCCGTCAGCCTGCGCCGCCACATTCTGACGGTACTCGGCGACATCGCTGACAAAGAAGTTCGCATGACTGAACATCACGAAATCCTGTTCGCGCTGCGCCGGTCGATCGCCGAGCAGGGGTTTACCCGACACATCGAACAACTTGATCGCCATACCCCGAGCATCGCGCAGGCTGTCGAATTGCGGATAGGCGTTGCCATTCGAAAGACGAATCATCGCCTGCCAGGTTTTCCCCGGCTCACTGAACACGCCTTGGCGCAATTGTTGCGCCAATTCCGGCAATACTTTGACTTCTGCCTTCACGCAACCATGCGCTTTGGCATGGGCGTCGCGCAGATAACGCGTGGGCTCGCGGTGTTGATCGACGATGCGCACGGCGGTCTGGATCACGTCCTGCGTCATCGCTGCTTCACCGGGCGGAATCTGCTCCAGCGCCGACACCGGGCCGCGGTGCTGCCAGGCAAACCACGCCGTCGCGATCGCCCAGCCGAGCAAGCCAATCACCAGCAGGATTAACACGGTTTTGCCAAGCAAGCGCCCCAGCCACAACCAGATTCGGGCGAGCAACGGCAGTTCTTTCTTGAATGTCGGCATCGTCATGGCAATTGCGCCTCCAGTGGGCCGCCCAGCACTTTCAGGTATTCGAGCAAGGCCCAGCGTTCTTCGGGCTGCAACAGTCGGCCGATCACGCCATTGCCGCGTTCGCCGGCGCGGAATTCATGACCGCTGTTGCGGTTGCCACTGATGCGCGTATCGAACAGGAAGCCATTGGTGAACGCTTCGCTGCGATAGCCCAGATGCCGAGGATCGTATTCGAAGGTGCCTTTATAGAAGGTGGTCGCGCGCTCATCCTGCGGCGAGAGCAATTGATAAACGCTTGGCACCGAACCGTTGTGCAGAAAGGGTGGGGTCGCCCAGACGCCAGCCAATGGCCGCGCCTTGTAAGCGACTTTTTCGCGCACGCCGATCGGCAGGCCGAAACCGTCCAGTCGAGGTTTTTCTTCCGGAGTGACGTTGGCTTCGCGGTAGGCGCGGTTTTCGACGAAAGCGGTGACGTACGCCAGTCCCTTGGCGACTGACAGCTGGCTCAGATCCAGCGGTTCGGTGGGCGTCGGATGCAGTTTGACGTCCATTTTCTCAAGTTCTTTCAAATCCCATTGCAGCGCTGTCAGGTCGAAGCGGTGGGTGGCGATGTTGGTGGCGGCGTTCGGGTCAGTACCGATCACATTGAGCGGCAGCATGTGCAAATGCTGTACCCAGCGCTCGCCCTCTTGGGTGACGCGCGGCACATGGCAGCCGGCGCAGTTTTCCGCGAACAGCGTGCGGCCCTTGGCGGCCAATGGTTTATCGACTGCGCCGAGTACGTCTTCCGGCCAGGCCGGTGGTTGCAGTTTTTGCAGAGTTTCTTCAATTGTGTGCAGATCGCGCACGCGAACGCTGGAGGCGTAGCGCTCATCGCCTTGCAGCGGTTGGCCGTTGGCATCGAAGAAATTCAGCGTAGCGCCCACGCCCAACGCTTCGCCGATATTGCGCGCCATCGGCTGCTGCGCCGAGCCGTTCCACTGCACCCAGTCGAACGTCCACATGTCCCACAACTGCGGGTAATCCACCGGCGCATTGGCCACGCGATAGTTGGCGGGGGAAATCGCATCGCCGAAGGTCGCGTTGGCAATTCGACCGAATGCATCGGCGCGCCCCGGGCCTTCTTCGGTGGGGTAGAGGCCGCGATGGGTGTCGTTCCAGGCGACTTTCAGGAACGTATCCAGCGAGGTTTTGAAGTCCTTGCGCAGTTGCTCGTGGCGCACGTCGTATTTATCGCCGAGCACGCCTCGGGCGAAGCGTTCGAATTTCCATGGGTTGTAGTAAGTCGCCGTCAGACTCGCGACCAATGCCTGTCCGAAACTGCCGCCGCGCAATGTAGGAACACTGGAAGGCAACACATGCTGCGCGGTGCCGCCGTCGATGCGCACGGCCTGGCCTTTGAAACGCAATTCGCCGGTGTGGCAAGCGGCACAAGTTATGTCGAGATATTGCTCGGAAGTAGCGGGGTTTTGATGCCGGGCGAAACCCACGGGCAGGTTGCCGGGGTTGTTCGGTGTGGCTTGCTGTTTTGGATCGACCAGAAAACCGAAGCGCGCGAGGTATTCCGCAGAGGCGAAACGCTGCTCGGAGAAGGGCAGCTCCAGCGCTTGAAACCACTCATAGCGCAGGCCTTTGACCTGTGTGCCCTGAGGCGTGAAGTAATAGGTTTGCCGCTGTTCTTCCGACCATTGATTCAGGTAATGCACCTGCTCGGCCGGGGTGTAGAACGGTAATTTCGGGTTGGCGACGTAATACACAACCACGGCGAGGACGAGGCCGAGCAGCACGACGATCAGGGTCAAAACACGGAATAAGCGGCGCAAGTTAAACATCCTTGTCGAATTATTGCGCTGTTATGCCTGAGGCTATGAGGGTGGGCAAGTGGCCATTACGCCAACTGTTGTGAGAAGTGCCATCAATCGTTGTAGGGCGTAGATGACAGAAGCTTCATCGTGCCTTTAGCCGAATGCGTTTCAATACCTGAACTTATCGCCGCTTTACTGCTCTCATGCCGGTAGCCATTGGTCGTGGCGGCCTGATAAGCTCGCGGCTTTACTCGATTGCCCTTTCGGCGCATGAACAAGGAAATAGCATGAAACAGCATCGGTTGGCGGCGGCGGTAGCCCTGGTTAGCCTGGTACTTGCGGGTTGTGATTCGCAAACCAGCGTTGAGCTGAAAACCCCGGCGCAATAAGCTTCCTACGGTATCGGCCTGAACATGGGCAAGAGCCTGGCTCAGGAAGGCATGGATGATCTGGACTCCAAAGCAGTAGCCCAGGGCATCGAAGATGCCGTCGGCAAGAAAGAACAG
>NZ_JBIVJB010000181.1:0-4104 GCF_044750025.1 Pseudomonas sp. NPDC088885
AGGTACCGCTCTGACGTGTGGACATTTCTTATTTCCTTTGACGCAAAAATTAATGACAGTCTCTTTCACATGAAAGAGTACTGGGGCTGGTTGCAGGAGAGTAAGAAGACGTCGAACGGGATGTAGCTAACTTGTAGGCTACTGCCCAGGTCACGATTCAAAGCTGACCCATGCAAACACAGTGAACAAACTCTACGCCAACTACGGGAGAAAAAACAAGCCCCCGTGAAGGCCCCGGTTTCACTGCGCTTGATGGCAATTAGTCAGTTCACTAGTGCGGCTTAGGTGATTCGCTTGTTCAATTGTTTTCGATCGTTATAAGCAAAGTTCATATTCGAATAGAAGGGTGGGAGATGCACTGTTTTATGGCGGTTGCGTTACACATTAGTGCACGTTTAACGCAACCGCGTTACTTATAGAAACAGTCAATCAACCACGGTAGTAGCGTTGCGGAACAAATGGCATTTTGCTTACAAGCATTGGCACCTTTTTCCCACGCACGATGGCCCATACGACGGTATCGATCGCGTTATAAGCCTTGTCGAGGTAACCCATCGCCAGAGGCCCGCCGAGAGTCGGACCGAAACCGCCGCTGCACACGCTGCCGATGATCTCGCCGGCTTCGTTGACGATTTCAGCGCCTTCGCGCACCGGGGTACGTTCTTGCGGCAGCAGGCCGACGCGTTTACGTGCGACGCCATTCTGTTGCTGTGCGAATACCTGCTCTGCACCCGGGAAACCACCGGCCCGCGCGCCGTCTGCACGACGGGGCTTGGAGATCGCCCACAACAGGCTGGCTTCGATCGGTGTGGTTTCGGTGTTCATGTCGTGACCGTACAGGCACAGGCCGGCTTCGAGGCGCAGCGAATCGCGGGCGCCGAGGCCGATGGCCTGGACTTCCGGTTCGGCGAGCAGGGCACGGGCGAGTTTTGCCGCATCGGCGGCAGGCACGGAGATTTCGAAACCGTCTTCACCGGTGTAGCCCGAGCGGCTGACGAAGCAATCCACGCCCAGCAACGACACGCGGTTGAATTGCATGAAGGTCATCTTCGCGACTTCAGGTGCAAGGCGCGCCAGCACCGTAACGGCTGCCGGGCCTTGCAGCGCCAGCAGGGCGCGCTCTTCGAACAGCTCTGTAATGGTGCACTGGTCGCCGATGTGTTTTTGCAGATGGGCGAGATCCTGATCCTTGCACGCGGCGTTGACCACCAGGAACAGTTCGTCGTTGCCGAGGTTGGCGACCATCAGGTCATCGAGGATGCCGCCGGTCTCGTTGGTGAACATGGCGTAACGCTGCATGCCCACCGGCAGGTCGATGATGTCCACCGGCACCAGGGTTTCCAGGGCTTTAGCGGCGTTGGCGCCGGTCAGGCGGATCTGGCCCATGTGCGAGACGTCGAACAGCCCGGCGTGTTCACGGGTGTGCTGGTGTTCTTTCATCACGCCGAGCGGGTATTGCACCGGCATGTCGTAGCCGGCGAACGGCACCATGCGGGCGCCGAGTTCGATGTGCAGCGCGTGAAGTGGAGTTTTCGACAGTTGTTCGGTGGACATGCGTGGCTCCTTGAAAATTTGGGTTTGGGGTAAGGGCAAGATCAAGAGCCCCTCACCCCAGCCCTCTCCCGGAGGGAGAGGGAGTTAGTTACGTTGCTCTCCCGGAGGGAGAGGGGGCTAAGTGCGATCGTCTCCCTGAGGGAGGCGACGTTAAATAAGGTTCAGCATTCAATGATGTTGACCGCCAGACCGCCGCGCGCGGTCTCTTTGTATTTGCTTTTCATGTCGGCACCGGTCTGGCGCATGGTGCGGATGACTTTGTCGAGGGAGACGAAATGCTGGCCGTCGCCGCGCATGGCCATGCGCACCGCGTTGATGGCTTTCACCGAGCCCATCGCATTGCGCTCGATGCAGGGCACCTGCACCAATCCGCCAATCGGGTCGCAGGTCAGTCCGAGGTTGTGTTCCATGCCGATTTCCGCTGCGTTCTCGACTTGCTGGACGCTGCCACCGAGCACTTCGCACAACGCGCCGGCCGCCATCGAACAGGCCACGCCGACTTCGCCCTGACAGCCGACTTCGGCGCCGGAGATCGAGGCGTTTTCCTTGTAGAGAATGCCGATGGCGGCTGCTGTCAGCAGAAAGCGCACGACGCCATCGTCATTCGCGCCGGGGATAAAACGCATGTAGTAATGCAGCACCGCCGGAATAATCCCCGCCGCACCGTTGGTGGGTGCCGTGACCACGCGGCCACCGTTGGCGTTTTCTTCGTTGACCGCCAAGGCATACAGGTTGACCCAATCGAGCACCGACAACGGATCGCGCAATGCTGATTCCGGGTTCTTGCACAGTTGCCGGTGCAACGCTGCCGCTCGGCGTTTGACCTTCAAACCACCGGGCAAAATACCTTCGTTACGGCAACCGGCAGCAACGCAGTCCTGCATCACTTGCCAGATGTTCAGCAGGCCGGCGCGGGTTTCCGCTTCCGGGCGCCAGGCGCTTTCGTTGGTCAGCATCACTTGGCTGATCGATAGGCCGTAAGTGGTGCAATGGCCGAGCAAATCCTTGGCACTTTTGAACGGGAAGGTCAGCGGCGTCGCGTCTTCGACGATGCGATCGGCACCGGCCGCGTCCTCATCGACGACAAAACCACCACCGACCGAGTAGTACTCGCGGCTGCGGATCTGCAGCCCGGCCGCATCGAAGGCGCGGAAGATCATGCCGTTGGGGTGATAGGCCAGCGGCTTGCGAATCATCGCCAAGTGTTCTTTCTCGTTGAACGCAATGCTGTGTTCACCGAGCAGGTTCAAGCGACCGTTGCCGCGAATTTCTTGCAGGCGCGCGGCGACGGTTTCGGTATCAACGGTGTCGGGATGTTCGCCTTCGAGGCCGAGCAGCACGGCTTTGTCGCTGCCGTGGCCTTTGCCAGTGGCACCGAGGGAACCGTACAACTCGACACGAACGCTGGCGGTGGCCGTCAGCAGGTTTTCACGGCGTAAACCTTCGGCGAAACGCGCAGCAGCACGCATCGGGCCGACGGTGTGGGAACTGGAGGGGCCGATGCCAATCTTGAACAGGTCGAACACGCTTAACGACATGAGTGGTTCTCCGGTTTCTTGTTATAGGAATTGGCGAAACATCAGGCTGGTTACATCCCCCTGTAGGAGCTGCCGAAGGCTGCGATCTTTTGATCCTGATCTTTCAACGGCAAGATCAAAAGATCGCAGCCTTCGGCAGCTCCTACAGGTGAAGCGGTGGGGGCGAGTGGCTCGCCCCCTACACGTTTAAGCGTAGCTTTCGATCGACGGGCAGGCGCAGACGAGGTTGCGGTCGCCGAAGACGTTGTCGACACGACCGACCGGTGGCCAGTATTTGCCTTCGATCAGCGACGCTACCGGGTAAACCGCTTGCTCGCGGCTGTACGGGTGCGTCCACTCGCCAACCAGTTCCGCTGCGGTGTGCGGAGCGTTTTTCAGTGGGTTGTCGTCCTTGTCCAGCGTGCCGTTTTCCACCGCGCGGATTTCTTCGCGGATGCGGATCATGGCGTCGCAGAAGCGATCGAGTTCTTCTTTGGATTCGCTTTCGGTCGGCTCGATCATCAGCGTGCCAGCAACCGGGAACGACATGGTCGGCGCGTGGAAACCGAAGTCGATCAGGCGCTTGGCGACGTCATCAACGCTGATGCCGCTGCTGTCTTTCAACGGACGCAGATCGAGGATGCATTCGTGCGCCACCAAGCCATTGCTGCCGGTGTACAGCACTGGGTAGTGCTCTTCGAGGCGACGGGAAATGTAGTTGGCATTGAGGATCGCCAGTTGCGAAGCGCGCTTCAGACCGGCGCCGCCCATCATGCGAATGTACATCCAGGTGATCGGCAGAATACTTGCGCTGCCAAACGGTGCCGCGCAGACCGCGCCTTCTTTGCGTTCCATCTGGCCGTGGCCGGGCAGGAACGGCGTCAGGTGCGACTTCACGCCAATCGGGCCAACGCCCGGGCCGCCACCGCCGTGGGGGATGCAGAAGGTTTTGTGCAGGTTCAGGTGCGAGACATCGCCGCCGAACTTGCCCGGTGCGCACAGGCCGACCATCGCGTTCATGTTGGCGCCGTCG
>NZ_JBIVJB010000182.1:0-4068 GCF_044750025.1 Pseudomonas sp. NPDC088885
ACCAGGTTTGCAGCTCTTCGTCGTATTTGCGGTTACGCAGTACGGTCATGGCTTGCTGCTCGCGGGCCTGTTCGGTGCTGTCAGTGGCGCGACGGCCAAGGACTTCCAGAACGTGCCAGCCGTATTGGGTCTGGAATGGCTTGGACAGCTGACCTTGTGGGGTCTTGGCCATCACTTCGCGGAATTCCGGCACCAGTGCGCCCGGATCGATCCAGTTCAGGTCGCCGCCGTTAAGGGCCGAACCCGGGTCTTCGGAGTAGCTTTTCGCCAGTTCAGCGAAGTCTTCACCGGCCACGATGCGGTCATACAGCGACTGCACCAGGGCTTTGGTTTTGGCTTCGTCGCGAATCGGGCTTGGCTTCACCAGAATATGGCGGACATGCACTTCGTCTCGCATCTGGGTCTCGCCACCACGCTTGGCCAGCAGCTTGAGGATGATGAAACCACCCGGTGTGCGCGCTGGTTGAGTGATGTCGCCTACGGCCATGCTGCTCAGCTCGCGGTCGAACGGAGGTGGCAATTGAGCAGCTTTACGCCAGCCCATGTCGCCGCCTTCCAATGCGTTGTCGCTGGCGGATTTGGCTACAGCCAATTGACCGAAGTCGGCGCCTTGCTTGAGTTGCTGGTAAACATCCATGGCCTGACGGGCAGCGTTCTGAATCGCTTCAGAGTTGGCGCTTTCCGGGGTTGGAATCAGGATATTGGCCAGGTGCAGTTCTTCCGACAGCTGCATTTTGCCCAGATCGGAAGCGAGGAAGTTTTTCACTTCCTGCTCGGAGACCTGGATGCGTTCTGCCACACGACGCTGACGCACACGGCTGATGACCATTTCACGGCGGATCTGATCACGAGCGTCGTCATAAGACAGACCGTCGTGAGCCAGAGCGGCGCGGAATTGATCCACAGTCATGTTGTTGCGTTGTGCAATGGTGCCGACAGCCTGGTTCAGCTCTTCATCGGTGATGCGGATACCGGAACGTTCGCCGATCTGCAGTTGCAGGTTTTCGACGATCAGGCGCTCAAGCACCTGTTGATCCAGTACGCCCGGAGGTGGCTGGCCGCCTCCACGCTTGGCGATGGTCTGCTGAACTTCGTGGACACGCTGGTCCAGTTGGCTCTGCATGACCACGTCGTTGTCGACGATCGCGACCACTTTATCAATGGACTGAACGGCGGCGTTGGCCGCAGTACCCAGGAACAGCGCGCCCAGCATCAGCGGGCGCAGACAATCAGAAAGCTTGGTCTTCACGTTGACGATAACCTTGGATGCCTTTGTCGAGGAAGCTCTCTACCTTGGCGCCAGTGAGGCCGCCGAGTCCCTTCAGAACAATTTGGAGGAAGACGCCGTGGTCGCCTTTTTCGTTTTCCGGGGCGTTCTGACTGAATTCGTCATAGCTGACCCAGTAACGGTTGATCAGGCGCAGTTTCCAGCAGCAGTTGTCGTATTCGAAACCACCGAAGGCTTCCAGCGTACGGTTGCGGTTGTAGTCGTACTGCCAGCGACTGATGGCGCTCCACTGCGGAACGATCGGCCAGATGACCGAGAAATCATGCTGCTGGATCTTGTAGTAGTCCTTGACGTAGTTCTTGTCGCCCGGGCTGCCGTAATCACCACCACCCACCGACCATTTACCGGTGTTCTGGTCGTAACGAACCTGGTCGTTGCGATAGCGATAACCGAGGTTGACCACCTTGTTCGGATTATCTTCAGGCTGGTAGTGGAACATCGCGCTGCCGGACCGCGGGCTGCGGCTGTCCGGATCCCAGTTGTAGTCGGCCGTGGTGCGCCAATCGCGGTTCCAGCGATATTCGTATTCCAGTGCGTACGGCGAAACGTTGGCGTGCGCATCGTCGCGGGTTTTCGCGTCGATACCTGGCAGTTGTACTTCGCGATCCTTGAAGTACAGGGCTTGGCCGACACTCACGCGCTGGCGTTCGAAACCATCATCTTCAATCCAGCGGCTGGTTACGCCCAGCGACAGTTTGTTCTCGTCGCCGACGCGGTCGGAGCCGGAGAAGCGGTTGTCACGGAACAACGACGCGTAGTTGAAGGTGTATTCGCCGGTGTCAAATACCGGAATGTCTTCTTGATCGACCTCGGGAACATAGAGGTAGAACAAGCGGGGTTCCAGCGTCTGGCGATAGTTCTTGCCGAAATACGACGTATCACGGTCGAAATACAGGCCACTGTCGATGCTGGCAATCGGCACGCCGCGGTTTTGATTGCTGTCAAACTTGCCATTGAGCTTCTGTTGGTCAGGACTCATCGCATCAATTTGCGATTTGCCTTTGCCATCCAGATCCAGTTGGTACTGGGTGTATTGATACTTGAGCGATGGCTTCAGGAAGCCATAGGTCCAGTTCATCGGCAAGCTGACACCTGGTTTAAGATTCAGGCGATCGCCGTTGGCCCGTGCCAATCCAGTGATGTTGTTATCAAGGCGCGTTTCAACCGTACCATCTTCGTTAACGAAGTCGCCGTTTTGCAGATCACGGTCAAAGCGAACAAGCTCAGTCTCGTAATCGAAGTCCAGGCCTTCAGGGTGATACGGCAACTGACCATTGAAGGTGACCTGTGGCAAGCGGCCATAGGGCGTGATGTTTGACACAGTCGCCAACTGGTACTGCTGAGCATTCAATCGAGCGGTGTAGCTGTCGCCACGATAAGTGACCGAGCCCTGCTGATTCACAAAGTCGGAGCTCTTCACACCGATTTGATCGGTCTGCAGATCCTGGAAGTAGTAGGGGTCACTGATTTTGGTGTAATCGACCTGAGTCAGAACTCGAGAGTCGAGACCGCCCTTGTGCTGCCAGTTGTACATGTAGCGATTTTTTTCATAATCAGTCTGGTTGCTGCGATCGGTATCTTCATCGTTCAGATACGCCGCGCCGAACTGGCCTTCGCTCGACTTGGTCAGGTAGCGGAATTCGCCTTCCATCAACAGACCATGCTTGGCCATGTAACGCGGATACAACGTGGCATCGTAGTTCGGCGCCAGGTTGAAGTAGTACGGAGTAACCAGCATGAAGCCGGTATCGCTGCCGGTGCCAATGGTCGGCGGCAGGAAGCCGGACTGACGACGGTCGTCAATCGGGAAGTAGATGTACGGGGTGTACAGGATCGGGATGTCTTTGACCCGCAGTGTCACGTTGGTCGCAGTACCGAAACCGGTGGCCGGGTTCAAGGTGATGTTGTTGCCCTTGAGCTGCCAGGCGTTGCTGTTCGGTTCGCACGTGGTGTACGTACCGTCTTTCAAGCGGATGATCGCGTTCTCGGCACGCTTGGCGTACAGCGCGCTGCCGCGGATACGCGATTTGTGCATCACGTATTCGGCGTTGTCGACCTTGGCTTCACCGGTGTCGAGCTGTACATCGGCGTGGTCGCCGACGATCAGCGCGCCGTTGTCGCGAATGCGCACACCGCCGTTGAGTTCAGCGCGGCTCTCGGCCTGGTACAGGCTCGCCTCGTCGGATTCAACCTGCATGCTGCCCTGACGCAAGACGACATCACCGGCCAGCGTACCGACTTGATCATCAGTGTTATAGCGCGAGGCTTTTGCGCCGATAAAGGTAGGCGCATCGCTTTTGCTCGTCTTGTCATTCATGCCAGGACGAGGCGGCTCGATGTAGGCACCGGAGCAGTACGGGCCGGTTTCGGCCAGTTGCGCGGCGGTCAGCTTCTCGCGCGGAACCCAGTCGAGGTGACTGTAGTCTTCGCTACGGGCTTTCAGGCCGCGGCCTTTGGCTTCGGTGACGAGTGCTGTTTTAGGGCCAGTGTCGGCGGTCGAACCGTTTTCGGTCTCAGCGTCGCCGGCAGCGCTGACGGCACTGCCGTCATGCACTGGGCGCGGTGGCAATGCAGCCGCCGTCGCCTTGGGCGCACAGGCCCAACCACCCGTTGCCGAGACGGAGCAGTCATACTGCTCGGCGGCAACAACGAATTGACTGGCCAGAGGTTGCATAGCCAGCAGACTGCCGGTTACCAACAACGGAAATTTTTTACGAAACGCGGGGGATTTCAATGCCATCTTATTAGTCCGGGCTTCCTGCGTGCCATCTGCCCGCGGT
>NZ_JBIVJB010000183.1:0-4025 GCF_044750025.1 Pseudomonas sp. NPDC088885
CGCGAGCGTTTCACCATGGACGATGGCCTGTCGAACGCGGTGCGCGAAGTGTTTGTCCGTCTGCACAAAGAAGATCTGATCTACCGCGGCAAGCGCCTGGTGAACTGGGATCCGAAGCTGCGCACCGCCATCTCCGATCTGGAAGTGGAAAACCGCGAATCCAAAGGCTCCATGTGGCACCTGCGCTACCCGCTGGCCGACGGCGCGAAAACCGCTGATGGCAACGATTTCCTGATCGTCGCGACCACCCGTCCGGAAACCATGCTCGGCGACTCCGCCGTTGCGGTTAACCCGAACGATGAGCGCTACCAAGCCCTGATCGGCAAGTTTGTCGAGCTGCCGCTGGTTGGCCGTCGCATCCCGATCATCGCCGACGATTACTGCGATCCTGAATTCGGCACCGGCTGCGTGAAAATCACCCCGGCCCACGATTTCAACGACTACGAAGTCGGCAAGCGCCACAACCTGCCACTGCTGAACATCTTCGACAAGAACGCCAACGTGCTGCCGGCAGCCCAGGTGTTCAACCTCGACGGTACGCTGAACGACAGCATCGATGGTGCAATTCCAGCTGAATACGCCGGTCTTGAGCGTTTTGAAGCGCGCAAGCAGATCGTTGCCGCGTTCGACGCCGCCGGCCTGCTGGTCAGCGTCAACGACCACGGCCTGAAAGTGCCGAAAGGCGACCGCTCCGGCACCATCATCGAGCCGTGGCTGACCGACCAGTGGTACGTGTCGACCAAGCCTTTGGCCGAGCCTGCGATTGCTGCCGTTGAAGACGGTCGCATTCAGTTCGTACCGAAGCAGTACGAAAACATGTACTTCTCGTGGATGCGCGACATTCAGGATTGGTGCATCAGCCGTCAGCTGTGGTGGGGCCACCGGATTCCGGCATGGTATGACGAGTCGGGCAAAGTCTATGTCGGTCGCGACGAAGCCGAAGTGCGTGCCAAGCACAACCTTGGCCCGGACGTGGCGCTGCAACAGGACAACGACGTTCTCGACACCTGGTTCAGTTCCGGTCTGTGGACGTTCTCCACCTTGGGCTGGCCGGAAAAAACCGAGTTCCTGAAGAAATTCCACTCCACCGACGTACTGGTGACGGGCTTCGACATCATTTTCTTCTGGGTTGCCCGGATGATCATGCTGACCATGCACCTGATCAAGAACGAGGACGGCACGCCGCAGGTACCGTTCAAGACCGTTTATGTACACGGTCTGGTGCGTGATGGTCAGGGCCAGAAGATGTCCAAGTCCAAGGGCAACGTCCTTGACCCGCTGGACATCATCGACGGTATCGAGCTGGAAGACCTGGTGCAGAAGCGCACCTCCGGCATGATGCAGCCGAAACTGGCGAAGAAGATCGAGAAGCAGACCCGCGACGAGTTCGCCGACGGCATCGCCAGCTACGGCACCGACGCCCTGCGCTTCACCTTCTGCTCGCTGGCTTCGACCGGTCGCGACATCAAGTTCGACATGGGCCGCGTTGAAGGCTATCGCAACTTCTGCAACAAGATCTGGAACGCCGCGCGTTATGTTCTGGACAAGGGCGAAGATTGCGGCCAGAACGGCGAAGCCTACGAACTGTCGCTGGCGGATCGCTGGATCATTTCGCAACTGCAACGCACCGAAGCCGAAGTGACCCGTCAACTCGATCAGTTCCGTTTCGACCTGGCGGCGCAAGCGCTGTACGAGTTCATCTGGAACCAGTACTGCGACTGGTACCTGGAACTGTCCAAGCCTGTGCTGTGGGACGAGAATGCGCCGGTTGAACGTCAGCGCGGCACTCGCCGTACGCTGGTTCGCGTATTGGAAGTGGCGCTGCGTCTGGCGCATCCGTTCATGCCGTTCATCACTGAAGAAATCTGGCAGCGCATCGCGCCGCTGGCCGGTATTCAGGGCAAGACGATCATGCTGCAACCGTGGCCGGTGGCCAACGAAGAGCGCATCGATCCGGCCGCCGAGAACGACATCGAGTGGCTCAAGGAACTGATGCTCGGCACGCGCAACATCCGTGGCGAAATGAACATCGGCCCGGGCAAGCCACTGCCGATCTACCTGAAGAACGTCAGCGCTGAAGACCAGCGCCGTCTGACCGAGAACGAAGCGCTGCTGAAGAAGCTGGCGCGTCTGGAATCGATCACCGTTCTGGCGGCTGGCGAGGAAGCGCCGTTGTCCGCCACCGCTCTGGTTGGCGAGATGGAAGTGCTGGTGCCGATGGCCGGTCTGATCGACAAGGGCGCCGAGCTGGCACGTCTGGACAAGGAAATCTTGCGTTTGCAGGGTGAAGTTCAGCGTGTTGGCGGCAAATTGTCCAACGCCGGATTCGTTGACAAGGCCCCGGCCGAAGTCATCGAGAAGGAACGCGCCAAACTGGCCGAGGCTGAACAAGCCCTGGCCAAACTGGCCGAGCAACACGCGCGGATTGCCAGCCTGTAACGGCAAATCGCATTGAAAAAGGGAGGCCCAAGTGGCCTCCCTTTTTCATTCCCGCCACACCACAAATCCCCTGTGGGAGCGGGCTTGCTCGCGAAGGCGGCGTGTCATTCCTTTGATGCGTTGGCTGATACAACGCATTCGCGAGCAAGCCCGCTCCCACAGTTTGAACGGTGTTGCCTTTATATGTGGGACAATACCCGCCACTTTCAGCCATACCCGAATCGACCACGCCCATGAACGCCCCCCGCACACCCAAACCTGCGCGCAAAAAGCCCGACTCCGCGACCCCGGCCAAGACCGTCGAGCCGCGTGAAAAGGCCAGCCTGCACCCGCGCAATCGCCATCAGGGTCGTTACGACTTCCCGGCGCTGATCAAGACCACGCCGGAACTGGCGAAGTTTGTGATCACCAACCCGTACGGCAAGGAAAGCATCGACTTCGCCAGCCCCGACGCGGTGCGCGTGTTCAACCGGGCGCTGCTCAAGTCGTTCTATGGCATCCAGCATTGGGACATCCCGGCAGACTACCTCTGCCCGCCAGTGCCGGGCCGTGCCGATTACGTGCACTTCCTCGCTGACCTGCTGGCGAGCATGAACGACGGCAAGGTGCCGCGCGGCGCGATCGTCAACGTGCTCGACATCGGCATGGGAGCCAACTGCGTGTATCCGCTGATCGGTAACAGCGAATACCGCTGGCACTTCCTCGGTTCGGAGATCGACCCGACGGCCGTGGCTGCCGCCAAAGCAATCGTTCAGTCCAACGACTTGAACAAGGTGATCCAGTTGCGCTTGCAGGAAAACCGCAAGCACATCCTGATTGGCTTGCTGGAGCCAGGTGAGCGTTTCGACCTGACCATGTGCAACCCGCCGTTCCACGCCTCGATGGACGAAGCGACCAAGGGCAGCGAGCGCAAATGGCGTGCGCTGGGCAAGGCCGATCCGAAACGTAAACTGCCGGTGCTGAACTTCGGTGGCCAGTCAGCCGAGCTGTGGTGTGAAGGCGGCGAAGCGCGTTTCGTGACGCAACTGATCGCCGAGAGCGCGAACTTCCAGCACAAAGTCCTGTGGTTCAGCACCTTGGTGTCGAAGGCGTCGAACCTGCCAGCCATCGAAACCGCACTGAAAAAGGCCGGCGTGCTGGAAAGCCAGGTCGTCGAGATGTCGCAGGGCCAGAAGCAGAGCCGTTTCGTGGCGTGGACGTTCCAGACCAAGTCCGAACAGCAGATCTGGCGCCGCGAGCGCTGGGTGCGCTAAACAAAGCTATTTCTGAAGAAATGCAAAACTAAATGTGGGAGCGGGCTTGCTCGCGAAGGCAGTATGTCAGTCAACGCTAATTTCGACTGGTAGACCGCTTTCGCGAGCAAGCCCGCTCCCACATTTGATTTGTGCCGCCTGTAAAAAGCAGGCACAAAAAAACCGTGCCCGGATCACTCCGGAGCACGGTTTTTTATTGCTGCGTCTTACTTGTTCACAGCGTCGGTCAGGCCTTTGGCCACAACCAGCTTGATCACTTTCTTCGCAGGGATTTCGATGGCAGCGCCAGTCGAAGGGTTACGGCCAGTGCGGGCAGGACGCTCGGTCACTTTC
>NZ_JBIVJB010000184.1:0-4002 GCF_044750025.1 Pseudomonas sp. NPDC088885
GCTGTCCTTGCGGTGCAGAGCGCCGGTGATTTCTTCGAGAACGGCGTTGAGAACGCGTTTGGCCTGTTCTTTGGTCAGATCTGCTTTTTCAGCGATTGCAGCGGCGAGTTCTGGTTTACGCATTAGTGAAGCCCCTTTGACGGTTTTTTGTTGTTATGTCCGTGCTGTCCTCGTTGGAACAGCGCCCAAGGCGCCGCAGGTGCTCTACTCTGCGGCAGACGGGAGTGAGGATGGCACGCGGTTAAAGCCTGCGCCAGTCTCACCCGGATCTTTGTGGGGGCAAAAGCGGGGTGATTCCGACAGAACGACCGGTATTTACGCCAGCAAGGCTGGAAGCTGTTTGTTCAGGGCGAGTTTTTCCATCACCGCCGCGCCCGTCAGCGCATAACCGAGCAACTGGCCGTCTGCGTTATGGCACAGCGCTTTGACGTCGGCGCCCTGCCCTTCGACCGTCCAGACGCCTTCGCTACCGCGTGGCGGCGGCGAAACAACCAACGGGCACACCGGGGTTTTCACGGTGATGGGCATAGGGCCGTAGGTCACCGCTGTAGGGTTTCCCGCCAGGGTTTGTGCCAGCGCACGCGCACAGCTCATGAGGGGCATTACGTACAACAGATTCAGCCCATCGACCTCGGCGCAATCGCCCAAGGCGTAGATATTGGCGTGGGACGTCTTCAAATGGCGATCAACCACGACACCGCGATTGACCTGCACGCCGGCAGCCGCCGCCAGATCAATGCGCGGGCGCAGACCGATGGCCGAGACCACCACATCGCAGGCGATGACCTGGCCGTCGGAGAGGTGCGCTTCCAGACCCTCAGCAACTTTCTGCAAACGGGTGAGTACCGGGCCGAGGTGGAATTTGGCGCCGAGGCTTTCCAGTCCAGCCTGCACGGCGGCGGCAGCGGCCGGGTGCAGCAAGGTCGGCATGACCTGCTCGCATGGCGCAACCAGTTGCACTTCATAGCCGCCCAGAATCAGGTCATTGGCGAATTCGCAGCCGATCAAACCCGCCCCGAGCAGCAGCACGCGGCGCTTGCCGGCGGCCGCGGCACGGAATCGCGCGTAGTCTTCGAGATCATTGATCGGGAACACCAGTTCGGCGCCATCGCCTTCGACCGGCACGCGCACGGTTTCCGCGCCCCACGCGAGAATCAGATCGCGATAGCTGACAGCTTCTTCGCCGATCCACAGACGCTTGTGGCCGGCATCGATTCCGCTGATGCGCGTGTGGGTGCGCACTTCGGCTTTCAATTGCTCGGCCATGACGCCCGGCTCGGCCATGCTCAGGCCATCGGCGTCTTTGTTTTTGCCGAAACCGGTGGAGAGCATCGGTTTGGAGTAAGAGCGGCCGTCATCGGCGGTAATCAACAGCAGCGGGGTTTCGCTGTCGAGCTTGCGAAATTCCCGGGCGAGGTTATAGCCCGCCAGGCCGGTGCCGATGATGACGACAGGTGCGCTCATGCCTTACTCCTTTGGATTTAGTTAGTTGATTTCGATCATTTCGAAGTCCATTTTGCCGACGCCGCAGTCCGGGCACAGCCAGTCTTCCGGCACGTCCTGCCACAGAGTGCCCGGCGCGATGCCGTCATCCGGCCAGCCGTCGGCTTCGTTGTAGATCAGGCCGCAGACCACACATTGCCACTTTTTCATTCAGGTACTTCCTCAGGGGTTCAGGCTTTTGCCGGCGCGGACGGTCGATGGGTGTTGCGCTGCCGTCCGGCTCAGCGCGTTTTGTACTGATGGAGCCGCGCAGATGCAAGCCTGTTCGGCGCAACGGCGACCCGGATCGCTCGATATCGCAGCTCGCCATGGTAAGCTCGCCGCCTCATTTGCGGCCAATAATGACTCATTGTGCAACAGACAAATTCCTCCCCGGCCCCGCTCTGGCTGACTCAAAGCCGACTGACGCCCCTCCCTGATTCGTTGACCCTCGACTGGCTGTTCGACGAAGGCTCCCTGACCCGCCGACTCACCCGTTTGTCTAACGACGGCTTTAGCGTGACGCCCTTGTTCGAAGGCTGGGACACCCTGCGCGCCGATGAATGTACGGCGCTGGATCTGGCCGCAGGCAGCGAAGGCTGGGTGCGCGAGGTGTATTTGCGCGGCCACGGCGAGGCTTGGGTGTTCGCCCGCAGCGTCGCTTCGCGCGCCGCGTTGCAGGGCGACGGTTTGCACATGGACGAACTCGGCAGCCGCTCGCTGGGCGAATTGCTGTTTTGCGATCAGGCGTTCCAGCGCCGCGCCCTCGAAGTCTGCCACTACCCTGAAGCATGGCTGCCGCCCGCCGCCAAAGCGCCCGCCCTGTGGGGCCGTCGTTCGCGTTTCGACCGTGGCGCGCTGAGCGTGCTGGTCGCGGAAATCTTCCTGCCGAGCCTGTGGCGCACCGCCCGCGCCCATCCGGAGAACTGCTGATGTATCAGAGCCTGCTCAAGTCCCTGAACCGTTTGAACCCGCGCGCCTGGGACTTCATTCAGCTGACGCGGATGGACAAGCCGATCGGCATTTACCTGCTGCTGTGGCCGACGCTGTGGGCGCTGTGGATTGCCGGCAAAGGCTCGCCGTCGCTGGCCAACGTGGTGATTTTTGTCCTCGGCGTAATCCTCACTCGCGCCGGCGGCTGCGTGATCAACGACTGGGCCGATCGCAAGGTCGACGGCCACGTCAAACGCACCGCGCAACGGCCATTGGCGGCCGGCAGGATCAGTTCGAAAGAAGCGCTGGTGTTCTTTGCGCTGTTGATGGGCGTGAGTTTTCTGCTGGTGCTGTGCACCAACGCGCCGACCATCTGGTTGTCGCTGGGCGGTCTGGCGCTGGCGTTTACTTACCCGTTCATGAAGCGCTACACCTATTACCCACAGGTGGTGCTGGGCGCGGCGTTCTCGTGGGGCATGCCGATGGCGTTCACCGCAGAGACCGGCGAGCTGCCGGCGGCGGCGTGGTTGCTGTGGATCGCCAATCTGCTGTGGACGGTGGGTTACGACACCTATTACGCGATGACTGACCGCGACGACGATTTAAAGATCGGCGTGAAGTCGACGGCGATTCTGTTTGGCGAAGCGGATCGGGTGATCATCCTGAGTTTGCAGGCGCTGTCGTTGGGCTGCCTGTTGCTGGCGGGGTCTAAGTTTGAGTTGGGGACGTGGTTTCACCTTGGTTTGCTGGTGGCGGCCGGGTGTTATGTGTGGGAGTTCTGGTACACGCGGGATCGCGACCGGATGCGCTGCTTCAAGGCGTTCTTGCACAACCATTGGGCCGGGTTGGCGATATTCGTCGGGATCGTGCTGGATTACGCATTGCGCTGAAGATCCACACCTGTGGGAGCGGGCTTGCTCGCGAAGACGGAGTGTCAGTTAACGATGAGGGTGACTGACACTCCGCCTTCGCGAGCAAGCCCGCTCCCACAGGGGGATTTGCGGTTATTTGGCTTTGGCGACTTTCCAGGCGCCGTCCATTTTGCCGTCACCGGTCATGTCTCCGGCCTTTTTGTCCATCACGAAGGTGTACAGCGGCATGCCTTGGTAGGCCCACTGCATCTTGCCATCGTCACGCTTGATGACAGTCCAGTCACCCATCGACTTATCGCCCGCCGCAGCCATCAACGGCGGCCAGTTCGTCGCGCACTTGTCATTGCACATGGACTTGCCCGCAGAGTCTTTGGCGAAGGTGTACAGGGTCATGCCCTTGTGATCGGTGTACATGCCGTCCTTTTCCATCGCCGGGTCGGCGGCGAATGCCATCGATGGCAATGCCAGGGCAGCGGCAAGCATCAGCGCTTTGAAAGAAACAGTCATTTGAGTCATGGAAACCTTCTTTTGTGGTTGTCAGGATTCGGACTTAAAGCTTAGTTCAGGATCGCGCCAATCGCCGGGCGACTAAAATACTGTCACACGACTGCAATAATTCCGTTATCTAATGCGGCGCAAGACAGTTAAATGACAAGAGGATTAAGGCATGGTTGGCAGGAGCATTCTGATCGTCGACGACGAAGCGCCCATTCGC
>NZ_JBIVJB010000185.1:0-2481 GCF_044750025.1 Pseudomonas sp. NPDC088885
GGCGAAGTGTTCGTCACCCACGACGGCGCCGAGACCGACCTGGACCTGGGCCACTACGAGCGGTTCATCCGCACGACCATGACCCAGAACAACAACTTCACCACTGGCCGTGTTTACGAACACGTACTGCGCAAAGAGCGCCGTGGTGATTACCTGGGTGCAACCATCCAGGTGATTCCGCACATCACCGACGAAATCAAGCGCCGCATCATCAAGGGTGCTGGCGACGCTGACGTGGCGATGGTTGAAATCGGTGGCACCGTCGGTGACATCGAGTCGCAACCGTTCCTCGAAGCGATCCGCCAACTGCGTTTCGAAGTCGGCGCCAAGCGCGCGATGCTGATGCACCTGACTCTGGTGCCGTACATCGCCACTGCCGGCGAGACCAAAACCAAGCCAACCCAGCACTCGGTGAAAGAGCTGCGTTCGATCGGCCTGCAGCCAGACGTACTGGTGTGCCGTTCCGATCACCCGATCGACATCTCGTCGCGTCGCAAGATCGCTCAGTTCACCAACGTTGAAGAACGTGCGGTGATCGCGCTGGAAGACGCCGATACCATCTACAAGATCCCTGGCATCCTGCACTCGCAGGGTCTGGACGATTTCGTCGTTGAGCGTTTCGGTCTGCAGTGCGGCAGCGCTGATCTGTCCGAGTGGGAAGCGGTGGTTGACGCCAAGCTGAACCCGGAACACGAAGTGACCATCGCCATGGTCGGCAAGTACATGGAACTGCTGGACGCCTACAAGTCGCTGATCGAAGCGATGAGTCATGCCGGCATCAGCAATCGCACCAAGGTCAATCTGCGTTACATCGATTCCGAAGACATCGAAAACCAGGGCACCGCGCTGCTCGAAGGTGTCGACGCGATCCTCGTACCGGGCGGCTTCGGTCTGCGCGGCGTGGAAGGCAAGATCACCGCCGTTCAGTACGCTCGTGAGAACAAGGTTCCGTACCTGGGCATCTGCCTCGGCATGCAAGTGGCGGTCATCGAGTTCGCCCGTAACGTGATGGGCTGGAAAGACGCCAACTCCACCGAGTTCGACCGCGCCAGCGGCCACCCGGTTGTGGGTCTGATCACCGAATGGGAAGACGCGACCGGCGCCGTTGAAGTGCGTACCGAAACGTCCGATCTGGGCGGCACCATGCGCCTCGGCGCTCAGGAATGCCTGCTTGAAGCCGGCTCCAAGGTGCACGACTGCTACGCCAAGGATGTGATCGTCGAGCGTCACCGTCACCGTTACGAAGTGAACAACAAGCTGCTGCCACAACTGATCGAAGCCGGCCTGAAAATCTCCGGTCGCTCGGCTGACGCAGCGCTGGTTGAAGTGGTAGAAGCGGCCGATCACCCATGGTTTGTTGCTTGCCAGTTCCACCCTGAGTTCACCTCGACACCACGCGATGGCCACCCGCTGTTCAGCGGTTTCGTCAAAGCAGCGTTGGCTCAACACCAGAAGAAGGCGTAACCCCGATGGCACAGAAGATCATCCGCGTCGGCGACATCGAGATTGCCAACGACAAACCCATGGTGCTGTTCGGCGGCATGAACGTGCTGGAAAGCCGTGACATGGCCATGCAGGTTTGCGAAGAGTACGTAAAGGTCACCGAAAAACTCGGTATCCCTTACGTGTTCAAGGCAAGTTTCGACAAGGCCAACCGGTCTTCTGTGCATTCGTATCGTGGCCCTGGCCTGGAAGAGGGCATGCGCATCTTCCAGGACATCAAACAAGCCTTCGGCGTACCGATCATCACCGACGTCCACGAGCCTGATCAGGCCGCGGTCGTCGCTGAGGTCTGCGACATCATTCAACTGCCGGCCTTACTGTCGCGCCAGACCGATCTGGGCGTCGCGATGGCCAAGACCAACGCAGTGATCAATATCAAGAAAGCCCAGTTCCTCGCGCCTCAGGAAATGAAACACATCCTGAGCAAGTGCGTGGAAGCGGGTAACGACCAACTGATCCTCTGCGAGCGTGGTTCGAGCTTCGGCTACAACAACCTCGTGGTCGACATGCTCGGCTTCGGCATCATGAAGCAGTTCGAGTATCCGGTTTTCTTCGACGTGACCCACGCGCTGCAAATGCCAGGCGGTCGTTCCGACTCCGCTGGCGGTCGCCGTGCGCAGGTGCTGGATCTGGCCAAGGCCGGCATGAGCCAGTCGCTGGCGGGTCTGTTCCTCGAAGCGCATCCTGATCCGGACAACGCCAAATGCGACGGCCCTTGCGCCTTGCGTCTGGACAAACTGGAGCCATTTCTGGCCCAGCTCAAAGCTTTGGACGAACTGGTGAAGAGTTTTCCGACGGTAGAAACCGCGTAACACTCAATTCTCCGGTAAAGTACCGCACGATTTGTCGCACATGCCCTCGGGCATGTGCGTTGTCGTCTGCAAGCTGCCCGCTGCACACCACATGCCGACCGTAAAAAGAATTACTATAAAAGCGTCGTTTTAGTCAAAATTTGAGTGTTTAAAACAAAAGCAAAAA
>NZ_JBIVJB010000185.1:2490-3992 GCF_044750025.1 Pseudomonas sp. NPDC088885
CGTGAAGTTCTCGACTCCCGAGGCAATCCCACCGTGGAAGCGGATGTGCTTCTCGACAACGGCATCATCGGCAGCGCTTGCGCGCCGTCCGGTGCATCCACTGGCTCGCGTGAAGCGCTCGAGCTGCGTGATGGCGACAAGAGCCGTTATCTGGGCAAAGGCGTACTGAAAGCAGTCGCCAACATCAACGGCCCGATCCGCGATCTGCTGCTGGGCACCGACCCAAGCGACCAGAAAGCGCTGGATCACGCGATGATCAAGCTCGACGGTACCGAAAACAACGCGACCCTGGGCGCCAACGCCATCCTCGCCGTGTCCCTGGCTGCGGCCAAGGCTGCTGCACAGGATCAGGATCTGCCGTTGTACGCACACATCGCCAACCTCAACGGCACTCCGGGTGTTTACTCGATGCCGGTGCCGATGATGAACATCATCAACGGTGGCGAGCACGCCGATAACAACGTCGACATCCAGGAATTCATGGTGCAGCCGGTTGGCGCCAAGTCTTTCTCGGAAGGTCTGCGCATGGGCACCGAGATTTTCCATCACTTGAAAGCCGTGCTGAAGGCCCGTGGCCTGAGCACTGCCGTTGGCGACGAAGGCGGTTTCGCACCGAACCTGGCGTCCAACGAAGACGCGCTGAAAGTGATCTCCGAAGCGGTGGCCAACGCCGGTTACAAGCTGGGCACTGACGTGACCCTGGCGCTGGACTGCGCGGCGAGCGAATTCTACGAAGACGGCAAGTACAACCTGTCCGGCGAAGGCCAGGTGTTCACCGCTGAAGGTTTCGCTGATTACCTGAAAGGCCTGACCGAACGTTATCCGATCATCTCGATCGAAGACGGTCTGGACGAGTCCGACTGGGCTGGCTGGAAAGTCCTCACCGACAAGATCGGCGAGAAGGTGCAACTGGTGGGCGACGACCTGTTCGTGACCAACACAAAGATCCTGAAAGAGGGTATCGATAAAAACATCGCCAACTCGATCCTGATCAAGTTCAACCAGATCGGCACTCTGACCGAAACGCTGGAAGCCATCCAGATGGCCAAGGCTGCCGGTTACACTGCTGTAATCTCGCACCGTTCGGGCGAAACCGAAGATTCGACCATCGCCGACCTGGCTGTGGGCACCTCGGCTGGCCAGATCAAAACCGGTTCGCTGTGCCGTTCCGACCGCGTTTCCAAGTACAACCAACTGCTGCGTATCGAAGAGCAGTTGAATGGCAAAGCCAAGTACAACGGTCGCTCCGAGTTTCGCGGTTAAGCCGTAGATGGTAAAAAGACACCGGATTGTGTCGGAAAAGTCGTGACAGCGATGGATTTGCCACTAATCTGATGCCTTATATGCACAAGCCTGGATCTTCCAGGCTTCGTGCTATCAGATGCTTCAAAGTTTTGGCATGGCTGTCTTTTTTCACTGGATACCTGATATTCGATGCGCAGTCCCTACTGGTTTTTTCTCGTTTTTCTATTTCTTCTTGCCGGTCAGCAGTAACGCCTGTG
>NZ_JBIVJB010000186.1:0-3888 GCF_044750025.1 Pseudomonas sp. NPDC088885
AACTACGACTCGCTGATCGGCAAGCTGATCACTTACGGCGCGACCCGCGACGAAGCCATGGCCCGCATGCGCAATGCCCTGGACGAAATCGTGGTTGACGGGATCAAGACCAACATCCCGCTGCACCGTGATCTGGTTCGTGATGAAGGCTTCTGCAAGGGCGGTGTGAACATTCACTACCTCGAGCACAAGCTGGCTGGCGAGAAGCACTAAGCTTCAGCCCGCACCAGACAAAGCCGCCTTCGGGCGGCTTTGTTGTTTCAGATCATTACTCATACCCCCCTTGTGGGAGCGAGCCTGCTCGCGAAAGCGGTGTATCAGATCCATATGCATTAACTGACACTCCGCTTTCGCGAGCAGGCTCGCTCCCACAGGGTGCAATGCATCTCCCACAAACCTAACGCGCTCGCGTAAACTTGCGCGCTTCTCGCCGGCCGCTAGGCTGCAATCAATATTTTTCAAAGGTGCCCGCCATGCCTTGGCTGCAAGTACGTCTCGCCATCAGCCCGGAACAAGCCGAAACCTACGAAGACGCTTTCCTTGAAGTGGGCGCCGTGTCGGTGACCTTCATGGACGCTGAAGATCAGCCGATCTTCGAACCGGAACTCAATACCACCCCGCTGTGGGCACACACGCATCTGCTGGCGCTGTTTGAGGGCGGCACGGAACCGGTACCGGTTCTGGCCCATCTCGAACTGCTGACCGGCAGCCCGCTGCCCGAGCATCACAGCGAAGTCATCGAAGATCAGGATTGGGAACGCAGCTGGATGGACGGTTTTGAGCCGATGCGTTTCGGTCAGCGTCTGTGGATTGTGCCGAGCTGGCACGCCGCGCCGGAGCCTGACGCGGTCAATCTGCTGCTCGATCCGGGCCTGGCTTTCGGCACCGGCACCCACCCGACCACCGCGCTGTGCCTGGAATGGCTCGACGGTCAGGATCTGAAAGACTGCAACGTGCTCGATTTCGGTTGCGGTTCGGGGATTCTGGCCATCGCCGCCCTGTTGCTCGGCGCGAAAGAAGCGGTCGGCACCGACATCGACGTGCAGGCGCTGGAAGCATCGCGCGACAACGCCGGGCGCAACAACATCGCTGATGAACTGTTCCCGCTGTACCTGCCGGAAGATCTGCCGCAGGTGCAAGCCGATGTGCTGGTCGCCAACATTCTCGCCGGCCCGCTGGTTTCGCTGGCGCCGCAACTGTCCAGCCTGGTGAAATCCGGTGGCCGTCTGGCGTTGTCGGGCATTCTTGCCGAGCAAGGTGATGAAGTCGCCGCCGCTTACGCGCAGGATTTCGACCTCGACCCGATCGCCAATCGCGATGGCTGGGTGCGCATCACCGGCCGTCGGCGCTAATATGACCGCCTGCACAATCCGGATCGCCGCATGACCGACAGCTTCGTCACCCAGTGCCCGCATTGCCAAACCAGTTTCCGTGTCAGCCATGCTCAATTGAGCGTGGCCCGCGGGGTGGTTCGCTGCGGCTCCTGCCTGCAAGTGTTCAACGCGGCCAAACAGCTGCTGGAACAACACGCCGGCAAGGACGCGGTGACGCCGGTCGCGCCATCGATTGTCGAGCCTGCGCCGATTGTCGAGGCCGCGCCCGTTATCGAGCCGCCGCCCATCATCGAGCCGCCCGCACCGCGCGCCATCAGCCAAAAACAGTGGAGCGCGTCCGAGCTTGACCTCGACAGCCTCGATCTGGACGAAGAACTCGCCCGCCTCGAACAACGGGAAATCCAGCCGACCACCGAATTCGGTCGTCAACGCGAAGATTCCCTGAGTGCTCGCCGCGACAGCCCTGAGCCGGATGAAACGGTTTGGCGCGATACTCTGTTCAGCGAACGCGCCGATGAGCACGCCGCCGAACACGAAGAGCACGAAGAACACGAGCCAGAAGTTGTCGACATCGAGCCGGTGAAATCCGCGCGCACCGAGCCTTCGTTGTCGCTGGAACCGGTGGATCTCGACGACGAGCCGGCCATCCCGCAATTACGCCTGCACGACCCGATCGATCCGAACGCCCGTCGCGAACGTTTTTCCGCCAGCGATGACAGCGAAGACGACGACCTGCCAACGATCACCCCGTTGCGCAAAAAGCGTGACCGCGCAGACCCCGGCGTGCGCGCCGAAGTCCTGCAGGATCTGACCGACGACCCGCTGCAACTCGACTGGCAGAAGCGCCGCTCGCCGTGGGGCCGGCGCATGCTTTGGCTGTTGTTGGTGCTGCTGGCGGCGGGCGGTCTCGGCGCGCAGTACGTTGCTTACCATTTCGACGAACTGGCGCGGCAGGATCAATACCGACCATGGTTCCAGGAGATCTGCCCGCAGATCGGCTGCACCGTGCCGTCGAAAGTCGACATCGCCCGAATCAAAAGCAGCAATCTGGTGGTGCGCAGCCATCCGGAGTTCAGCGGTGCCTTGGTGGTCGACGCGATCATCTATAACCGCGCGACGTTCTCGCAGCCGTTTCCGCTGCTGGAACTGCGTTTCGCCGACCTCAACGGTCACTTGATTGCCAGTCGTCGGTTCAAACCCGGCGAATACCTGAGCGGCGATCTCGAAGGCTTGGCGGAAATGCCACCACAGACGCCGATCCACATTGCGCTGGATATTCTCGATCCAGGCCCGAAAGCGGTGAATTACAGCCTGAGTTTTCACTCGCCCGAGTGAATCGCTTCACCGTTTCTCGATTGACGGCAGTTTTCTGACTGAGCGGCGGGCAACCAAACCGCTGGCAATAACAGAATAACTGTTCAGATTTTGTTCAATTCAGCCTTTATCCAGTCATCGAGAGCGGGTATCATGCCAACCCTTTTTCGAACTCTCATGATCCGGCCCCACTTCAGGGAAGTCCTATGTCGGCGGTACGCATCGGCCCATACATATTGCAGAACGGCTTGATTCTCGCCCCGATGGCGGGTGTCACCGATCAGCCCTTTCGTCAGCTGTGCAAGCGTTTGGGCGCAGGGCTTGTAGTCTCGGAAATGGTCACCAGCGACATGAGCTTGTGGAACACCCGCAAGTCGCGCATGCGCATGATCCACGAAGGCGATCCCGAGCCACGCTCGGTACAGATTGCCGGTGGCGACGCGCAGATGCTGGCGGATGCAGCCCGGGCCAACGTTGAGCTGGGCGCACAGATTATTGATATCAACATGGGTTGCCCGGCAAAGAAGGTCTGCAACAAGGCCGCCGGTTCCGCGTTGTTGAAAGATGAAGCACTGGTGACCGAGATCCTGCAGGCCGTTGTGGCTGCGGTTGATGTGCCGGTCACCCTGAAGATCCGCACCGGTTGGGATCGCGACAACAAGAACGGTCTGACCGTGGCGAAGATCGCCGAGCAGGCCGGGATCACCGCGCTGGCAGTGCATGGCCGCACTCGCGCCGATCTGTACAAAGGTGAAGCCGAATACGACACGATTGCCGCGATCAAGCAGGCCGTGTCGATTCCGGTGTTTGCCAATGGCGATATCGATTCGCCGGAGAAGGCCCGTTACGTGCTCGACGCGACCGGAGCCGATGGCCTGTTGGTAGGCCGCGCCGCCCAAGGGCGGCCATGGATTTTTCGCGAGATCGATCATTACCTGCGCACGGGCGAGAAATTGCCGGCGCCGCAGTTGATCGAAGTGGAACACATACTGCTAGAGCATCTGGCCGCACTTCACGCTTTCTATGGGGATGTGATGGGCGTGCGCATTGCGCGCAAGCATGTGGGCTGGTATCTCGCAACCTTGCCGGGCGCCAAGGAGTTTCGCGCCCACTTCAATCGTTTGGATGGTACGGAAACACAATGCGCCAATGTTCGGGAGTTCTTCGCCGAGCATTACAAGAGCCTGACAGGGGACGAAGAAGGGGTGGCCGCATGACGATGATGACCGAGACTTTAGTG
>NZ_JBIVJB010000187.1:0-3821 GCF_044750025.1 Pseudomonas sp. NPDC088885
CGACCGTGGCGGTCTTTGATGCGCAGCAGCTCAGGGCCGTATTCTTCCCAGCGCCCCGATTCCTGCCACAGCTCGGCCGGTTGGGTGCTCGGCATCAACACTTCCAGAGAGCCGGCAGCGTTCATTTCTTCACGAACGATGGCTTCAACCTTGCGCATCACTCGCAAGCCCATCGGCAGCCAGGTGTACAGGCCCGAGGCGAGTTTGCGGATCATGCCGGCGCGCAGCATCAGCTGGTGGCTGATCACGACCGCGTCGGAAGGCGTTTCTTTCTGTGTGGCGAGCAAAAATTGACTGGTGCGCATGGTTGGCCGTTGTCGGTTGCTATGACTGGAAATGACGGAGCAGTGTACCGGCGACTTTTGCTGACGTACAGGCGTGTGGCCGGTGGAGAGGTTCAACGGCGGGATTCCTCTCGCCATTGACGAAATGTCTTACGACTCTTCCGCGACGGGCGTCGGGACGGGCTCGGGCGTGGGTGTCGGGCCTTCGCGGCGACTTTCCTGGAACCAGTGCAGGGCGATCAGCACCAGCGTCGGCACACCGAGCAACGCGGTGATCAGGAAGAAGTTGTGGTAACCGAACTTCTCCACCATTACCCCGGAATAGCCGCCGATCAGGCGCGGCAGCAGGAGCATGATCGAGCTGAGCAGGGCGTATTGCGTCGCGGAGAACTTCAAGTTGGTCAGGCTCGACAGGTAGGCGACAAACGCCGACGTGGCCAGGCCCGAACTGAAGTTGTCGAGGGAGATGGTCACCACCAGCATCTTCAGGTTCGGGCCCATATCGGCGAGCATCAGGAACAGCAGGTTGGTGCCTGCCGAGGCGGCGCCGCCGATCAGCAGAATCGGCAAAATGCCGAAACGCACGATCAGCAGGCCACCCATGCCGGCGCCGACGAGGGTCATGATCAGGCCGAAAATCTTGCTGACACTGGCGATCTGATCCTTGGTGAAGCCCTGATCGATGTAGAACACGTTGGCCATTACGCCCATCACCGTGTCGGACATCCGGTAGGTCGCGATCAAACCGAGCAGCAGCAGTGCCTGCCAGCGATAACGCAGGATGAAGTCGTTGACCGGCGTCAGCACCGGCGCCAGGCCACGGCGACCCATGGTCGACAGGCACAGACCGGTCAGCAGGGTATAGAGGATGGCGCGCAGGAAGGCACGGTCTTCGAGCAGCAGATCGAGCGGGCTCATGCTGCCGAACAGCACGCTGGCGAAATCGGTGTTGTACAGCTGGGTGAACATCGCCGGCACGGACACGAGCAAGACGATCAGCACGAACACCGACATTAATTGATGCATGAACGTATAGCGCCCGGCCTGCAATTGCGTACGCAACGGCACCGGCGGTTCGCGCATGAACAGCGTAGTGAGCAGGGCAGGGATCATCAGCGCGCCGAACAACACATAAGTGCCGGTCCACGCCGAGTGCTTGTAGTTGAAACCGGTAGAGCCGAAGCCTTCGGCAAAAAACAATGCGCCGGCGGTGGCGAGCAGGGCGGCGACGCGGTAGCCGGACATGTAGCTGGCGGCGAGTGCGGCCTGACGGTTGTCGTCGGCGATTTCCAGTCGATAGGCGTCGACCGCAATGTCTTGGGTAGCGGAAGCGAAAGCGACGACCACGGCAATCGCGATCAACCAGGACAGGTGCTTCTGCGGATCACAGAAACCCATGCCGATCAGGCCAAGGATCACCAGGACTTGTGAGAGCACCAGCCAGGAGCGGCGTCGGCCAAGCTTGCCGAGCAACGGCAGGCGCCATTGGTCGAGCAGCGGTGACCAGACCCATTTGAACGCATAGGCCAGGCCGATGAGGCTTGCGTAGCCAATCGTTTCACGGGCTACGCCCGCTTCACGTAGCCAGACGGAAAGCGTTGAAAACACCAGCATGTACGGCAGGCCGGCGGCGAAACCGAGCAACAACAGCACGAGCGTCGAAGGACTGGCATAAGCAGCTAGCGCGGCGCGCCAGGTTTTACGGGGCATGGGCTGAAGTCTGCCTCAAGATTGCGAAAACAAAGCGCGCACTCTAACCGCTGTGCTCTACCGGACGCCAGCCATGGCGCTGAATATCCACACGATTATTCTGGACGGTGATGCCTTCCACGCGTAAACGCGCCCGTTGTTCGTCGCCCGACGGGCTGCCCACCGGCAAACTGATACGACCGCCGGCGCCCAATACACGGTGCCAGGGCAGTTTGGTGTCACCAGGCAACTGACTCAATACGCGGCCGACCCAGCGGGCGGCGCGCCCCAACCCGGCCAGTTCGGCTAACTGACCATAGCTGACGACTTTGCCTTCGGGCACTTGGGCGAGTGTCGAGTAGAGCGCCGTGCGTCGGATTTGCGCTTCGCTGTCCCCTTCGGGGTTCGGGTCTGTCACGTACGGAGTTCCTGAACTTGATCGTATCGAGGCCCTAAGCGTAATCCCTCGTCGTGCAGTTGAGAAATGAACTCAATAGAAATAGTCCGGTCAGTCCTTGTCAGGGTCTTATTCCTACGGATAATGCCCACCTTTTTTCGCAAACTTGAGCCCTCGATTCGCTTATGTTGTCCAGAACCTTGCTGTGCCTTGCTGTTTTCAGTGCGTCCACGCCCCTGCTTGCCGACACCGTCTGGTTGAAGAACGGTGACAAGTTGAGCGGCACCATTTCCCTGTTCGACGGCGGCAAACTGTTGATTCAGACCAAGTACGCCGGAGCAGTCACGATCGACTGGAAAGAGGTCAAGACCCTTGAGAGCGATCAGCACCTGTTGGTCAAACAGGATGCCTACACCGGCGAAGTCTCCAAGTCGCTGACCGCAGCGGAAGACGGCAAGGTCACCCTGGCCAACGGCGAGGCGCCAAAAACTGTCGAGCTGGCGAGCATTCAGCAGATTCTCAAGCCGAAACCGGTGGTCGAGGATCTGGTGTGGAAGGGCAATGTCGACCTGGCAATGGATTATCAGCGCGCGGAAAAAGACACCGACGATTACGACATCGATTTCAAAACCACCGCGCGCCACGGTCGCTGGCGTCACACCGCCGAGGGCGAGTACAACCGCGAAGTGCAGGACGACGAAGTCACCACCAACAACTGGCGCGCCGAATACTCCCTCGACCGCTTCCTGACCGATAAGTGGTTCTGGCAGGGGCGTTTGAATTACAAGCGCGACCATGTTGAAGACCTGTCGCGCCAGCGTGTGGTCGGTACCGGTCCGGGTTACCAGTTCTGGGATGACGAGTTGGGTGCGTTCTCGCTCGGTTCGCTGCTCAACCGTACCGATTACGAATACAGCGATGGCGGCAAGGACAACTTCTATTCGGTCGCGATGAAGTGGGATTACAACCGTTACCTGATCGGCAAGAAGGTCGAGTTCTTCACTAACGGCGAGTTTGGCAAGCCGTTGTCGGGTGTCGCGGATTACGCGCTGGATGCCGAGATGGGGCTGCGCTACAAGGTTACTGAATGGGCGTCTCTGAATTTGAAAGCTGAGCGCGACATTATCAGTGGTACCGATGATGCTGATTTGAGCAAGACCCGTTACACGGCCGGGTTTGGCGTGGCCTGGTAAGGCTTAAAGCAAAAGATCGCAGCCTTCGGCAGCTCCTACACGGATTGTGTGGAGCTGCCGAAGGCTGCGATCTTTTTTTGCGCCTGAAAAACAGACGCCCACAAAAAAACCCCGCTTTTAAGGGCGGGGCTCTTTTCTAAAGAAGCTACAAGTTAGATAACTTGTACTTCCTCAGCTTGCATGCCTTTCTGACCGCGGGTAGCGATGAAAGAAACCTGTTGGCCTTCTTTCAGGCTTTTGAAGCCGTCGGATTGGATA
>NZ_JBIVJB010000188.1:0-3784 GCF_044750025.1 Pseudomonas sp. NPDC088885
CACATCGGAAATCCCATGCAACTCAAGAATCCCATCCTCGGCCTGTGCCAACAGTCCACGTTCATGCTCAGTGCCGCCAAAGTCGATCAATGCCCTGACGACGAAGGCTTCGAAGTAGCGTTTGCCGGCCGTTCCAACGCCGGCAAATCCAGCGCACTGAACACATTGACTCACGCCAGCCTGGCGCGCACCTCGAAAACGCCGGGTCGCACACAGCTGTTGAACTTCTTCAAGCTAGACGAAGATCGCCGTCTGGTCGACCTGCCGGGCTACGGTTATGCAAAAGTACCGATCCCGCTGAAGATGCACTGGCAGCGTCACCTTGAGGCTTACCTCGGTGGCCGCGAGAGTTTGAAGGGTTTGATTTTGATGATGGACATCCGTCATCCAATGACCGACTTCGACCTGCTCATGCTCGACTGGGCCGTTGCGGCCGGCATGCCGATGCACATCCTGCTGACCAAGGCCGACAAACTGACCTACGGCGCAGCCAAAAACACCCTGCTCAAAGTGCAGTCGGAAATCCGCAAAGGCTGGGGCGATCAAGTCACCATCCAACTGTTCTCCGCACCAAAACGCATGGGCCTGGAAGAGGCCTACACTGTATTGGCCGGGTGGATGGAACTGGCAGACAAAGGCGCCGAGGCGGCAGCCGAGTAAGTCGGGATATGGAAATTTGTTTGTAGTGTGTTCAGGCAAGGCGAAAGGGCAGTGAAAAGCGGCCGGGGTCGCGCTCGACTTTAGGGAGCCTAAATGAGCATTTGAGCTGCGCTTTCAACGCAGCATGAACGCGCTACAGACAAATTTTGGGCAAAAAAAGCCCCGGATTTCATTGGGGAGGGAGAAATTCCGGGGTTTAAGTTCCGAACCGCTAGGGCGGGGTTCAGATATCTGCCAACACTTAACACAACATAGGAGCATTGAAGGGCTTCACCAGCCATTCAGTAACTCTGAGTAGTGATCTTCCAGATTAGTTCAGATTATTTTCGAAAAGCTTTGGAATAACCCCAAGCGCTTTTCGAAATAAGCAGGATTTATCGGGTTTGCCGCGACGCTATGTCGCGGCGACCGACATCAAATGGCTCAGTGAGCCTCATCCCAATTGTTGCCCACACCCACTTCGACCAGCAGCGGTACATCCAGTTTCGCCGCTTCGCTCATGTGCACGCGGATTTCGGCGCTGACCTGCTCGACCAGATCCTCGCGAACCTCCAGCACCAATTCATCGTGTACCTGCAAGATGACGCGAGCGTCCAGCCCGGACGTCGCCAGCCATTCATCCACCGCCACCATGGCTTTCTTGATGATATCGGCAGCGGTGCCCTGCATCGGCGCGTTGATCGCCGTGCGTTCGGCGGCAGCGCGTTCCTGCGGCTTGTTCGAGTTGATTTCCGGCAGGTACAGACGACGACCAAAGAACGTCTCGACATAACCCTGATCCGCTGCCTGCGCGCGGGTGCGATCCATGTACTCGCGAACCCCCGGATAGCGGGCGAAGTAAGTGTCGATGTAAGCCTTGGCAGTCTTGGTGTCGACGCCGATGTCCTTGCCGAGCTTCTGCGCGCCCATGCCGTAAATCAGGCCGAAGTTGATCGCCTTGGCGCCACGGCGCTGATCGGAGCTGACTTCGTGCAGTTCGACCTTGAACACTTCGGCAGCGGTGGCGGTGTGCACGTCGAGATTGTTGCGGAAGGCGTTCATCAGGCCTTCGTCCTTGGACAGGTGCGCCATGATCCGCAGTTCGATCTGCGAATAGTCCGCCGCCAGCAGTTTGTAGCCTTTTGGCGCGACGAACGCCTGACGAATGCGTCGACCTTCAGCGGTACGCACCGGAATGTTCTGCAGGTTAGGATCGCTGGAGGACAAGCGACCGGTCGACGCCACCGCCTGATGATACGAGGTGTGGATGCGCCCGGTGCGCGGGTTGATCTGCTCTGGCAAGCGATCGGTGTAAGTGCTTTTCAGCTTGCTCATCGAGCGGTGCTCCATCAGCACCTTCGGCAAGCGGTGATCGTCTTCAGCGAGTTTCGCCAACACTTCTTCAGCGGTGGACGGCTGGCCCTTGGCGGTCTTCTTCAGCACTGGCAAACCAAGTTTTTCGTAGAGAATCACGCCCAGTTGCTTCGGCGAGCCGAGGTTGAATTCTTCCCCGGCGATCTCGAACGCTTCGCGCTCCAGCGCGACCATTTTGTTGCCCAGCTCGATGCTCTGGATGCCGAGCAGCTCCGCGTCAACGAACGCGCCCTGGCGTTCGATGCGCGCCAGCACCGGCACCAACGGGATTTCGATGTCGGTCAGCACGCTGGCCAGACTCGGGATCGCGCTGAGTTTTTCGAACAGCGTCTGATGCAGACGCAGGGTGATGTCGGCGTCTTCGGCGGCGTACGGGCCAGCCTGTTCCAGCGCGATCTGGTCGAAAGTCAGCTGCTTGGCGCCTTTGCCAGCGATGTCCTGGAAGCTCACGGTGGTGTGATCCAGGTACTTCTGCGCGAGGCTGTCCATGTCGTGGCGGGTGGCGGTGGAGTTGAGCACGTAGGACTCAAGCATCGTGTCGAAGGCGATGCCGCGCACGGTGATGCCGTTGTTCTGGTCGCCACCGATGGCGCAGTTGGCGAGGATGTTCATGTCGAACTTGGCGTGCTGGCCGACCTTGAGCTTGCTCGGGTCTTCCAGAATCGGCTTCAACGCGCGCAGCACGGTGTCGCGATCCAGCTGCTCCGGCACGCCGATGTAGGAGTGGGTCAGCGGAATGTATACGGCTTCGTTGGCCTGCACGGCGAACGACAGGCCGACCAGTTGCGCCTGCTGCGCATCGATGCCGGTGGTTTCGGTGTCGAAGGCGAACAGTTTGGCGTTGTTGAGTTTTTCCAGCCAGACATCAAAACGTGCCTGATCGAGGATGGTTTCGTACGCCGCTTCGGTCGGAGCAGCAGGAGTTTCGATATCTGGCGCGCTGAACAGATCGCCAGCCGGCGCAGGCTCGCTGGCCGCGCTCAATTCCAGCCGTTTGGCGTCGCGATCCAGATCGTTGATCCAGCTTTTGAATTCCAGCAGCGAGTACAACTCGTAGAGCTTGGCCGGGTCTTCCGCGCCCATTTGCAGATCGTCGAGTTCGACGTCCAGCGGCACATCGATCTTGATCGTCGCCAGTTGATAGGAGAGGAACGCCATCTCCTTATGTTCTTCGAGCTTGGCCGGCAGGGTTTTCGCGCCGCGAATCGGCAGGGTCGGGACGATGTCGAGATTGGCGTACAACTCGGTGAGGCCACCGTTGACGCCGACTAGCAAGCCGGAAGCGGTCTTCGGGCCGATGCCCGGAACGCCCGGAATGTTGTCGGACGAATCGCCCATCAGCGCCAGATAATCGATGATCTGCTCCGGTGCGACGCCGAATTTCTCCTTCACGCCTTCTACGTCCATCGAGCTACCGGACATGGTGTTGACCAAGGTAATGTGGCCATCGACCAGTTGCGCCATGTCCTTGTCGCCGGTGGAGATGATCACCGGACGATCCGCCGCCGCGCTGCTGCGGGCGAGGGTGCCGATCACGTCATCAGCCTCGACGCCTTCCACGCACAACAGCGGGAAACCTAGGGCGATCACGCTCTGGTGCAACGGCTCGATCTGCACGCGCATGTCGTCGGGCATGCTTGGGCGGTTGGCTTTGTATTCGGCGTACATCTCATCGCGAAATGTCCCACCCTTGGCGTCGAACACCACGGCGAACGGGCTGTCCGGGTACTGCTTGCGCTGACTATTGAGCATGTTCTGCACGCCTTTGACC
>NZ_JBIVJB010000189.1:0-604 GCF_044750025.1 Pseudomonas sp. NPDC088885
AGCACCCTGCGTGTTCCTGGCAGCAAAAGCATCAGCGTTGAAGTCCGCAAAAAGAAAGTTTTCGTACAGCGCAGCCCGGAAGAAATCGAAGCCGAGCGCAAGCGTGAACTGGATGAGCGTCGCGCAGTAGAAAATGCTGCCCGTCAGAAGGCTGAAGAAGAAGCCAAGCAACGCGCCGAAGTAGAAGCGCGTAACCAGCCTGCTGCTGCGCAGAACGCTAATAGCGCCCCTGCTGCTGCGCCGGTTGCCGCTGCCGAACCTGTACGCGAAAGCGCACCGGTCTCTGCCGCTGCTCCAGCGCCGTCTGCTGAAGTTCGCAACAAGCAGAACGAACAGCGCCGTCCGGACAAGCCACGTGCAGACGATAACAATCGTCGCAGCGGTGGCGGTGATGGCGAGCGCAAAAACGCTCCGCATCGCGCCTCGGTCAAAGAAAAAGCGCCGGCTCCACGTGTGGCGCCACGCACTACCGACGAAGAAAGCGATGGCTTCCGTCGTGGTGGTCGCGGCAAGGCCAAGCTGAAGAAGCGCAACGCTCACGGTTTCCAGAGCCCAACCGGCCCTGTCGTGCGTGATGTGCAGATCGGCGAGACCATCACTGTTG
>NZ_JBIVJB010000189.1:614-914 GCF_044750025.1 Pseudomonas sp. NPDC088885
TCCAGCGACCATCAACCAGGTGCTTGATCAGGAAACTGCTCAACTGGTAGCCGAAGAACTGGGCCACAAAGTGACCCTGGTCAGCGACACCGCCCTGGAAGATTCCCTGGCCGAGTCCCTGAAGTTTGAAGGTGAGTCGTTCTCCCGTGCACCAGTCGTGACCGTAATGGGCCACGTTGACCACGGTAAAACGTCCCTGCTCGACTACATCCGTCGTGCCAAGGTAGCTGCTGGCGAAGCCGGTGGTATCACCCAGCACATCGGTGCATACCACGTTGAAACCGAACGCGGCATGGTCAC
>NZ_JBIVJB010000189.1:924-3699 GCF_044750025.1 Pseudomonas sp. NPDC088885
GGGGTGTCGAGCCTCGACACCCCGGGTCACGCTGCGTTTACCGCAATGCGTGCTCGTGGTGCCAAGGCGACTGACATCGTGATCCTGGTAGTTGCAGCGGACGACGGCGTGATGCCGCAGACCATTGAAGCTGTTCAGCACGCTGTAGCGGCTGGCGTTCCACTGGTTGTAGCGGTGAACAAAATCGACAAGCCGGGCGCCGATCTCGATCGCATCCGTAGCGAACTGTCGGTTTACGGCGTGACCTCCGAAGAGTGGGGCGGTGATACGCCGTTCGTACCGGTTTCGGCGAAAGTCGGTACTGGCGTGGACGAGCTGCTGGAAGCCGTTCTGCTGCAAGCTGAAGTTCTCGAACTGAAAGCAACACCATCGGCTCCTGGCCGTGGCGTTGTGGTTGAATCGCGTCTCGACAAAGGTCGTGGCCCGGTTGCAACCGTTCTGGTTCAAGACGGTACCCTGCGCCAAGGCGACATGGTGCTGGTCGGTTCGAACTATGGCCGCGTGCGCGCCATGCTCGACGAGAACGGCAAGCCAATCAAAGAAGCCGGTCCTTCCATCCCTGTCGAGATCCTCGGCCTGGACGGTACCCCGGACGCTGGCGACGAGATGAGCGTTGTTGCTGACGAGAAGAAAGCCCGTGAAGTGGCTCTGTTCCGTCAAGGCAAGTTCCGCGAAGTCAAACTGGCTCGCGCTCACGCCGGCAAGCTGGAAAACATCTTCGAAAACATGGGTCAGGCAGAGAAGAAGACGCTCAACATCGTCCTCAAATCCGACGTCCGTGGTTCGCTGGAAGCGTTGAACGGTGCCTTGAATGGCCTGGGCAACGACGAAGTACAAGTGCGCGTAGTAGGCGGCGGCGTGGGTGGTATCACCGAGTCCGACGCTAACCTGGCACTGGCTTCCAACGCTGTTCTGTTCGGCTTCAACGTGCGTGCCGATGCTGGCGCACGGAAGATCGTCGAGCAGGAAGGTCTGGATATGCGTTACTACAACGTGATCTACGACATCATCGAAGACGTCAAGAAAGCCCTGACCGGTATGCTCGGCAGCGATGTTCGCGAGAACATCCTGGGTATCGCCGAAGTGCGTGACGTGTTCCGTTCGCCGAAGTTTGGCGCGATCGCTGGTTGCATGGTGATCGAAGGTGTTGTGCACCGTAACCGTCCAATCCGCGTACTGCGTGAAGACATCGTTATCTTCGAAGGCGAGCTGGAATCCCTGCGCCGCTTCAAGGATGACGCTTCCGAAGTACGTGCCGGCATGGAATGCGGTATCGGCGTTAAGAGCTACAACGACGTTAAAGTCGGCGACAAGATCGAAGTCTTCGAGAAGGTTCAGGTTGCTCGCAGCCTCTGACTCGCGCACTTCAGGAGCCGTGATGGCCGGCCGCACTCAAGGGTGTGGCGCATCACAAGGACTCTAAACGCAACGCCCGGTCTGGCATTTGTCAGGCCGGGCGTTTGCCGCTTTCAGACCTTGCGGGTTTCACCGCAGGGCAGTAACAGGTAACAAAATCATGGCAAAAGAATACAGCCGTACCCAACGTATCGGCGATCAGATGCAGCGCGAGCTGGCCCAACTGATCCGTCGTGAAGTCAAAGATCCACGTGTGGGTCTGGTCACCATTACCGCTGTTGAAGTCAGCCGTGACGTCGGTCACGCGAAGATTTTCATCACCGTGATGGGGCAGGACAACGCTGAAGACATCGCGCAAAGCATCAAGGTGCTGAATGCCGCCGCAGGTTTCCTGCGCATGCAACTGGCCCGTGAAATGAAGCTGCGCAGCGTGCCGCAACTGCACTTCCACTACGACGAATCCGTCGTGCGTGGCGCGCATTTGTCGGCGCTGATCGAGCGTGCCGTGGCTGAAGACAATCAGCACCCGGTCGCTGCTGAACCTGAAGACACCAAGGAGTAATTCGGTGGCTCAGGTCAAACGTATCCGTCGTAACGTCAGCGGCATTATCCTGCTCGACAAGCCGTTGGGGTTCACCTCCAACGCCGCGTTGCAGAAGGTTCGCTGGTTGCTCAACGCCGAGAAGGCCGGTCACACCGGCAGCCTCGACCCGCTGGCCACCGGCGTCTTGCCGTTGTGCTTTGGCGAGGCGACCAAGTTCTCGCAATACCTGCTCGATTCCGACAAGGCCTATGAAACCCTGGCGCAGCTGGGCAAGACCACCACCACGGCCGATGCCGAGGGTGAGGTTTTGCAGGAGCGTCCGGTGACCGTTGGTCGCACCGATGTCGAAGCGGCATTGCCGAAATTTCGTGGGCAAATCAGTCAGATACCGCCGATGTACTCGGCACTCAAGCGTGATGGCCAGCCGCTGTACAAGCTGGCGCGTGCAGGCGAAGTAGTGGAGCGCGAACCGCGTTCTGTTACTATTGCGCGCTTGGAATTACTGGCCTTCGAAGGCGATACTGCGCGTCTTGCGGTGGATTGCAGCCAGGGCACCTATATCCGCACCCGGGTGGAGGATATCGGCGAGCAACTCGGTTGTGGTGCGTACGTCGCTGAATTGCGCCGTACCCAGGCCGGGCCATTCACCCTGGCGCAGACCGTGACCCTCGAAGAGCAGGAAGCGGTACATGCCGAAGGCGGCAACGAAGCGGTTGATCGCTTCCTGATGCCATCGGACAGCGGCTTGCAGGATTGGCCGCTGCTGCACTTCTCGGAAGCGAGCGCGTTCTACTGGCTCAACGGCCAGCCGGTGCCGATCGCATCGTCGAAGACGCGACGCCGCTGACCTTCCCGTTCAAAAGTGCCAAGGATTT
>NZ_JBIVJB010000190.1:0-3674 GCF_044750025.1 Pseudomonas sp. NPDC088885
AAGCGACTTCACCGGCGTTGTCGCCGACATTGGACGAGCAACCTAAAGCTACATCCATGGCCAGAGCCAGCGCAGCAAATTTACCAAACTTCAGCATTTCCATCGTGAAACTCCTAATGAACCCCAGTGTGTTAAGTAAAACGTGTAGCGCCCGCTCACTTCAGGTAAGGGGACCAGGACGGTTCTCTGACTTCGCCTTGAGCGGTAGGAAGCGGGAGCCTAACGCGTCCATTAATGGACACGAGCATCAAGACTCCCCGGCCCTGTTGGCGGGTGGCGTAGATTACCATGGTGCCGTTGGGCGCAACAGTAGGCGACTCGTCCAGAGTGCTATCAGTGAGGATCTTTACACTACCTCGCTGCAAATCCTGGGCTGCCACCTTGAAATTGGTGAAACCGTCCTGACGATGGATCATCACCAGGGTCTTTTCATCCGCCGACAATTTAGGGTTGGCGTTGTAGTTACCGATGAAGGTCACTCGCTCCGCACCGCCGCCACTGGCGCTGGTTTTGTAGATCTGTGGCTTGCCGCCGCGATCCGAGGTGAAGTAGATGGTCGAACCATCCTTGCCCCAGTACGGTTCGGTGTTGATGCCTGGACCTGCGGTCACGCGAGTGATCTGACGCGAAGCCAGGTTCATCACGTAAATGTCCGGGTTACCGTCTTTCGACAGTACGAACGCCAGACGATCACCATTCGGCGACCAGGCCGGTGCACCGTTCAAACCTTCGAAGTTGGTGATCTGCTCACGACGACCGGTGTCGATGTTCTGCATGAAGATGCGCGGACGGCGCTGTTCAAACGAAACATAGGCGATGCGCTTGCCATCCGGTGCGAAACGCGGCGACAGGATCGGCTCACGCGATTGCAGCAGAGTCACGGCGCGAGCACCGTCGTAGTCCGAACGTTGCAGGGTGTAGCGAGTGTTCTTCTCGGAGAAACGCTCGGCCGTTACGTACAGCAGGCGAGTCGAGAACGCACCCGGGATACCGGTGAGTTTTTCGAACGACTGGTCAGCAATGAAGTGCGCCATGTCGCGGATTTGATCCGTGGTACCGGAGACGCTGCCGTCAGCCACTTTCTGCTCGGTGGCAACGTTGAACAGCGCCCATTGCACCTGCAGGCGACCGCCGGCTGGAGCAATGCTGCCGACCATCATGTATTGAGCACCCACCGCCTTCCAGTCACGGAAGATGATTTCGCTCGGCTGGCTTGGCTGGCTGATCATGTTTTGCTTTGGAATCGGCGAGTAGTAGCCCGAGTTACGCAAATCGTTACCAATGATTTCAGCCATGTCGTCCGGCAGGACGGCACCGCCCTGCATACCAAACGGTACAACCGCGATCGGAGTAGCCCGATCGCTGCCGCTGGTAACCAGAATGTTCTTTTCATCAGCCATCGCGATCCCTGCCATGCAGCAGATCACGACCAGCATTCCTCGAAGAAGGTTTCTCACAAGGCTAGATCCTCAGGTGTGAATGTCATCTTGAATGAACGATACGGAGCGAAATCGCTCGGCTTCATTCCCTGCATTTCTGTCAAACGTCCAATATTCTTCACTGCCGCCACTGCCGAAGCATCAAACGGACCATCGCCGCTGGACTTGGACACGCTCACCGAAGTCACCGTACCGTCCGGCAACATGCCGATTTGCAGCACGACCGTCATGCCTTTGCGTGCCGAAGGTGGTCGAGCCCAACCTTCTGCTGCTCGCGCACGAATCAGGTCATCGAAACTGCCCGCGACTTCGTCACCCTGCTCATCCGCCAAAGCCTGCTGGCGCTGCGGCGTGTCGGAAAGCAAATCGGCCAAGGCCTGAGCCTTTTTGTCTTCGGTCGATTTACGTGCCGCATCCTGCGCTTTCTTCTTCGCAGCATCGGCAGCAGCTTTCTTCTTCGCTTCGTCGGCGACTTTCTTCTTCGCCTCGTCAGCTTCAGCTTTCTTCTTGGCGTCGTCGGCGGCTTTCTTCTTCGCGTCTTCGACAATCTTCTTCTTGGCTTCTTCAGCGGCCGCTTTCTTGGCCTCTTCTTCAGCAGCCTTTTTGGCTTCGTCTTCGGCTTTCTTCTTGGCTATATCAGCCAATTGTTTCTCTTCTGCCTTTTTCGCCTCAGCCTTTTTCGCGTCGTCGGCTTTTTTGGCTTCATCAGCCTTTTTCGCTTCGTCCGCTTTTTTCGACTCGTCGGCCTTCTTGGCTTCCTCGGCTTTTTGAGCCGCTTCTTCTTTCTTTTGTTCCGCCGCGGCCTTGATCTCTTCCTGCTCGACCTTTTTCTGCTCCATCTGCTCGACTTCGGTCTGACGCGCGGCGGATTTCTTCGCCTCACCCGCAATCTTCTGATTGGTCTGGGTGGTTGCCTGACTTTTCGATTTCAGCTGGTACAGGGTCGCCTGGACAATCGGTTTGGCCGGCGGCAGCTCTGGTGTGAAGGCGAAACTGACGAACAGCATGCCGAACACCAGCACGTGCAGGACTATTGCCAGAACACTAGGCCAGAAGTAGCTTTCCGAGGCGGACGGCTCTCGCTGTTGCTGCATCAGGGGGCCTCGGTAATCAAACCAACATTACCGACCCCGGCTTTCTGCAACCCGCCCATGGCGCCCATGACGGAACCATAATCGACGGTCTTGTCACCGCGGATGAAAACCTGGGTACGCTTGCCGCCTTCGGTGCCGGCACGAATGATCTTGGTCACCGCGTCGGTCATTTGCGGCAGGGTCATGGCCCTGTCCTGTTGCTTCTCGGTATCGACTTCGCTGCCAAGGTTCCAGTAGTAGGTCTTGTCAGCCTTGATCGAAATGGTCAGGACTTGCGTGTTGTTGTCCTGCGGCAAGGCTTCGCTGGAAACCTTGGGCAGATCAACTTTCACGCCCTGATTGAGCATCGGCGCGGTCACCATGAAGATGACCAGCAGCACCAACATCACGTCGATGTAAGGCACCACGTTCATCTCGGCGACCGGCTTGCGCTTTTTGCGAGCTCGAGCGATTAAAGCCATTGGAAATTACCTGCTTATTCTTCGCTGGTGTGCACTTTGCGGTGCAGGATCGCCTGGAATTCATCGGCGAAGGTGTAGTAGCGGCCCAGCAAGGTTTCGCTGCGAGCGGCGAAACGGTTGTAAGCGATAACCGCAGGGATCGCGGCGAACAGGCCGATCGCGGTGGCGATCAGGGCTTCGGCGATACCCGGGGCCACAGTGGCCAGGGTTGCTTGCTGGGCGCTGGCCAGACCGCGGAAGGAGTTCATGATGCCCCACACAGTACCGAACAGACCGATGTACGGGCTGACCGAACCAACGGTGGCGAGGAACGGCAGGCTTTGCTCGAGTTTCTCTTCTTCACGGGAGATGGCAACGCGCATGGCACGGGCCACACCTTCCATCACCGCTTCAGGGTCGACACCTGGCTGCTGACGCAGACGCGAGAACTCTTTGAAACCGGCGCGGAAGATTTGCTCGACGCCCGAATCCGGATCCGGGTTGCTGCCCGCCTGACGGTACAGTTTGGACAGATCGATACCCGACCAGAAGCGCTCTTCGAAGCTCTCCAGGGCGCGTCGACCGGCACGCAGCAGATTGCTGCGCTGAAAGATCATGATCCATGAGGTCACCGATGCGGCCACCAGGGTCAACATTACCAACTGCACCACGATGCTGGCATTGCTGACCAGGCTCCACAT
>NZ_JBIVJB010000191.1:0-3668 GCF_044750025.1 Pseudomonas sp. NPDC088885
CGGAGAAAAAATCCGAGCTGCTGGTATTTCTCACTCCGCGTATCATGAATAACCAGGCGATTGCTGTGAGTCGTTGATTCTGTGCGAAATTTGATTCTTGTAGGACCGATGGGCGCTGGTAAAAGCACCATCGGCCGGTTGCTGGCCAAAGAGCTGCGCCTGCCGTTCAAAGATTCCGACAAGGAAATTGAACTGCGCACGGGCGCAAATATCCCGTGGATCTTTGATAAGGAAGGCGAGCCCGGCTTTCGAGACCGTGAGCAGGCGATGATCGCCGAGCTGTGCGAGTTCGATGGCGTGGTGCTGGCGACCGGCGGCGGCGCGGTGATGCGTGATGCCAATCGCAAGGCTCTGCATGAGGGCGGGCGGGTGGTCTATTTGCACGCCTCCGTCGAACAGCAGGTCGGCCGCACCTCGCGCGATCGCAATCGGCCGTTGCTGCGCACCGCCAATCCCGAGAAAACCCTGCGTGATTTGCTGGCGATCCGTGATCCGCTGTATCGGGAAATCGCCGATCTGGTGGTGGAAACCGACGAACGGCCGCCGCGCATGGTAGTGCTCGACATTCTCGAACGTCTGGCGCAGCTTCCTCCCCGTTAAAGCATCGCTCGAAATGCGCTATCCTCGGCGTCCTGTCACAACCCGTCGCGGTTGTGGCGGCTGGCGGGCGAGCGGCGTCATACCCGCTATAGGCCGCAGATAACCAATAATTCAGGGCAGGATGCCTGCTTCCATCTTCACTGTGGGGACACATGCAGACACTCAAGGTCGATCTAGGCGAGCGCAGCTACCCGATTCATATTGGCGAAGGTTTGTTGGATCAGCCCGAGTTGCTGGCGCCGCATATCCATGGGCGGCAGGTGGCAATCATCTCCAACGAGACCGTTGCGCCGCTCTATCTCGAACGTCTGACCCGCAGCCTCGCGCAGTTCTCGGTGATCTCCGTGGTGCTGCCGGACGGCGAAGCTTTCAAGAACTGGGAAACCCTGCAACTGATCTTCGACGGTCTGCTGACCGCGCGTCATGACCGCCGCACCACCGTGATCGCCCTCGGCGGCGGTGTGATCGGCGACATGGCCGGTTTCGCCGCCGCCTGCTATCAGCGCGGCGTCGACTTCATTCAGATCCCGACGACGTTGCTGTCCCAGGTCGATTCGTCGGTGGGCGGCAAAACCGGTATCAACCATCCGCTGGGCAAGAACATGGTCGGCGCGTTCTACCAGCCGAACGTGGTGCTGATCGATACCGCCTCGCTGAAAACCCTGCCCGAGCGTGAACTGTCCGCCGGTCTGGCAGAGGTCATCAAGTACGGTCTGATCTGCGACGAACCGTTTCTTGGCTGGCTCGAAGACAACGTCGACGCCCTGCGTGCGCTGGATCAAAAAGCCCTGACTTACGCCATCGAGCGTTCCTGCGCGGCCAAGGCTGCGGTGGTTGGCGCCGACGAGAAAGAAACCGGCGTGCGCGCCACCCTCAATCTCGGCCACACCTTCGGTCACGCCATCGAGACCCACATGGGCTATGGTGTCTGGTTGCATGGTGAGGCCGTCGCGGCTGGCACGGTGATGGCGCTGGAAATGTCCGCGCGTCTGGGCTGGATCAGCGAAGCGGAACGTGATCGCGGCATTCGTCTGTTCCAGCGCGCCGGTCTGCCGGTGGTGCCGCCGACAGAAATGACTGAAGCCGATTTTCTTGAACACATGGCAATCGACAAAAAAGTGATCGACGGTCGTCTGCGCCTGGTGCTGCTGCGCCGGATGGGCGAAGCGGTAGTGACCGCCGATTATCCGAAAGAGGTTCTACAGGCCACGCTGGGAGCGGATTACCGCGCCCTGGCTCAGCTTAAAGGTTGAAAAGATTCCAATGACTAGTTTGCATGCCGACGAGGCGTTCCTCGGCCATTTCCAGTTAAGCCACGACCCCTTCGCGCCACGAGTGCCGGGTTTTAAATTCTTCCCGGCCCAGCGCAAACCAGTGTTGGGTCAGTTGCATCATCTGGCGCGTTACAGTCAGTTGTTGCTGGTCGTCACTGGCCCGCAAGGCAGCGGCAAGACCTTGCTACGTCAGGCACTGGTCGCCAGCACCAATAAGCAATCGGTACAGAGCGTGGTGGTTTCCGCCCGTGGCGCCGGTGATGCGGCCGGTGTGCTGCGTCAGGTTGCCCAGGCGCTGAACGTCGCTCAGGCCGAAGTTGGCGCGATTCTGGATCAGGTGGTGCAACTCGCGCTGACGGGTCAGGAAGTCTATCTGCTGGTGGATGACGCCGAGCAGCTCGACGAATCCGCCCTCGAAGCGCTGATGGCGCTGGGGGCCGGCGCACCGGAAGGTCGCCCGCACGTATTCCTGTTTGGTGAGTCGTCGCTGATCGCGCAACTCGAGGCGTTGCACCTTGAGGAAGAGCGTTTCCACGTCATCGAACTGCAGCCGTACACCGAAGAAGAGACCCGCGAGTATCTCGACCAACGGCTCGAAGGTGCAGGCCGTGGTGTCGAACTTTTCACCGCGGATCAGATCTCTGATATTCACGAAAGCGCCGAGGGTTGGCCAGGCAACATCAACCAGGTCGCTCGCGATGCACTGATCGAAGTCATGATTGCCAGCCGCTCTGCGGTCAAGCGTCCAAGTATGGGGTTCAACATGCCGAAGAAACACGTATTGGCGATTTCTGCCGTCGTTGTGGTTGCGGTCGCCGCCGCCTGGCTGATGCCGGGTCGCAACAAGACACCTACCACCGGCGCTCCTGCCAATGAACAGGCGCAGTTGCCTTTGGGTCAGGGCGGGGCGAACGGGGCTAATCCTTCCGTCGAATTCGCTGGCAACACCCAACCGATGCCGCTGCCGCTGGTCGGCAACTCGCAACCGGTCATGCGTGGCCCGTTGGCTGAAGCCGCCGGTGGCATCACCGAAGGCGACGACGGCGTGCCGGTCGAAGGTTCCAGCGCCACACCGCCGACCGTCACCACTTCCGCACCTCCGGCAGGCGTTCCGGCTGGCCCTGCGCCAACACCGGCTCCAGCCCCGGCCGCGAAGCCGACGCCAGCGCCAACCCAAATTGCTACCGCCAAGCCTGCTCCGGCAGCGCCTGCAGCGAAACCGGCTCCAGCGCCGGCCAAGCCAGCCGCTGCAGCCAAGCCTGCCGAGAAGCCGGTCACCGTGGCCAAAGCCGCCGGTGGCAGCTGGTACGCCGGTCAGCCGACCGGTAACTACGTGGTGCAGATCCTCGGCACCAGCTCGGAAACTGCCGCGCAAAACTTCGTCAAGGAGCAGGGCGGCGAGTACCGTTATTTCAAGAAAGTCCTCAACGGCAAGCCGCTTTACGTGATCACTTATGGCAACTTCGCCAATCGTGACGCGGCCGTTTCTGCCATCAAGGCCTTGCCAGCGAAGGTTCAGGCTGGTAAACCTTGGCCTCGCACTGTCGCCAGCGTCCAACAAGAACTGGCAACAACTCGCTGAAGATTCGGCGGCCTTACCCAGGCCGCCTCTCCAAGCACCTCAAAATTTCTGCAAGTGCGCGCTTCCTTCCAGGTCGCGTGCCTTGTGGTGTCTGCGTCATAGTAGTCTTTGAGTCGTTGCAGTCAGAATTAAAAAAGTTTTGACTAGCACAGCAGATCGCTTTAAACCTTTCACAAATGCGACATGAATTTGCGACATTTCGTCGTCAAATT
>NZ_JBIVJB010000192.1:0-3620 GCF_044750025.1 Pseudomonas sp. NPDC088885
GCTGGCTACGGCGTTGGCATGGGTAAAGATCACACCCTCTTCGCGAAAATCGAAGGCGTGATCAAGTTTGAAGTAAAGGGCGCGTTCAACCGCCGTTACGTGAGCGTTGTCGCAGCTTAATTGCGCAATCGCTGGAAAAGCCCTGTCTCGCGACGGGGCTTTTTCGTTTGTGGGGTGAGTCTCTTGCAAAACTGTTTGTATGGGCTGTCGGCGTGCGATGCAGGTCGTGTTTTGGGGTCGCTGCGCTCATTTTTGCAAGAGTCTTATGTCTTGATTGTTTTTCGGCTCGTCCGTACGGCGAGAGGCGTTGGTTATGAAGTTTGTTGATGAAGTATCGATTCGCGTAAAGGCTGGTGACGGTGGCAACGGTGCCATGAGTTTCCGTCGGGAAAAATTCATCGAAAACGGTGGCCCGAACGGTGGTGATGGCGGTGACGGCGGTTCCATCTACATGATGGCTGACGAAAACCTCAACACCCTGGTCGACTACCGTTACACCCGGCACTTCGATGCCGAGCGCGGTTCCAACGGTGGCAGCACTGACTGCACCGGCAAGAAGGGCGAAGACCTGATCCTGCGTGTGCCGGTCGGCACCACGGTGATCGACTCCGCCACTCAGGAAGTCATCGGCGACCTGACCAAGGCTGGTCAGAAGTTGATGGTTGTGCAGGGCGGCTGGCACGGTCTGGGCAACACCCGTTTCAAATCCAGTACCAACCGTGCGCCGCGTCAAACCACGCCGGGTAAGCCGGGTGAGCAGCGCGACCTGAAACTGGAAATGAAAGTATTGGCCGACGTTGGCCTGCTGGGCTTGCCGAACGCCGGTAAAAGTACCTTTATCCGTTCGGTGTCGGCGGCCAAGCCGAAAGTTGCCGACTACCCGTTCACCACGCTGGTACCAAACCTCGGTGTGGTCAGCGTCGATCGCTGGAAGAGCTTCGTTGTTGCGGACATTCCGGGTCTGATCGAAGGCGCTTCTGATGGTGCCGGTCTGGGTATTCGCTTCCTCAAGCACTTGGCGCGTACGCGTCTGCTGCTGCACCTCGTCGACATGGCGCCGCTGGATGACGCCAGCGCTCCGGACGCGGCAGAAGTGATCGTCAACGAGCTGATCAAGTTCAGCCCGTCCCTGGCCGAGCGTGATCGCTGGCTGGTGCTGAACAAGTGCGACCAGATCCTTGAAGAAGAGCACGAAGAGCGCGTCAAGGAGATCGTTGATCGTCTGGAATGGACTGGCCCGGTTTACGTGATTTCGGCTATCGCCAAGATCGGTACTGAGCGTCTGTGCCACGACATCATGCGTTACATGGAAGATCGTGCCGATCGCCTTGCTGCCGATCCGGCTTACAAGGAAGAGCTGGCCGACCTCGATCAACGCATCGAAGACGAAGCCCGCGCCCAGTTGCAGGCGCTGGACGACAAGCGTGCCCTGCGCCGCAGCGGCGTGAAGTCGGTTCACGACATCGGCGACGATGATTGGGACGAAGAAGATGTAGATGACGAAGACGGTCCGGAAATCATTTACGTGCGTGACTGATCCGTTGCGATAAACTTGAACGCCGCTCAATCGAGCGGCGTTTTAGTATCTGGAAATCGATCGTTGGTAAGGCATAGCCACGAATAACGTCACGGGCGGCGCTGGGTCGCGCTGCCCTCAAGCTAAGGTTGAAGATGATGCGGAGCAAGGTGACAGGTGCGCAGCGTTGGGTCGTGAAGATCGGCAGCGCTTTGCTGACAGCAGATGGCAAAGGGCTGGATCGCGCGGCTATGAGTGTCTGGGTTGAGCAAATGGTGGCGCTGCATGAAGCGGGCGTCGAGCTGGTGCTGGTGTCCTCCGGGGCAGTGGCGGCAGGTATGAGCCGTTTGGGCTGGACCGCGCGACCCAGCGCGATGCACGAGCTCCAGGCGGCCGCCGCTATCGGTCAGATGGGTTTGGTGCAGGCGTGGGAATCAAGCTTCGCCGAGCATGGCCGGCACACGGCGCAAATTCTCCTGACTCACGACGACTTGTCCGACCGCAAGCGCTACCTCAATGCCCGTAGCACCTTGCGCGCGCTGGTCGAGCTGAAAGTCATTCCGGTGATCAACGAAAATGACACCGTGGTGACTGACGAAATCCGTTTTGGCGACAACGACACGCTGGCGGCGCTGGTGGCCAACCTGGTCGAAGCGGATCTGCTGGTGATCCTTACCGATCGCGACGGCATGTTCGACGCCGATCCGCGCAACAATCCGGATGCGCAACTGATTTACGAAGCGCGCGCCGATGATCCTTCTCTCGATGCGGTCGCCGGCGGTACCGGTGGTGCGTTGGGGCGTGGCGGCATGCAGACCAAGCTGCGCGCGGCGCGTCTGGCGGCGCGTTCCGGTGCACACACGATCATTGTTGGTGGGCGTCTCGAGCGCGTGCTTGATCGCCTGAAAGCGGGCGAGCGCATCGGCACCTTGCTGTCGCCTGAGCGCGGCATGCTCGCGGCGCGTAAACAGTGGCTAGCCGGCCATCTGCAAACGCGCGGCACGCTGGTGCTGGACGATGGTGCGGTGTCGGCGTTGTCCAAAGGCAACAAAAGCCTGCTGCCGGTCGGCGTGAAACTGGTGCAGGGTAGCTTCCGTCGCGGTGAGATGGTGGTGTGCGTGGCGCCGGACGGTCGTGAGATCGCTCGTGGCCTCGCCAACTACAGCGCGCTGGAAGCACAAAAAATCATCGGTCAGTCGTCAGATGCGATTGTCGGTTTGCTCGGTTACATGGCGGAGCCAGAACTGGTTCACCGTGACAACCTGATCCTGGTGTAAGGAAAACTCGATGCGTTTAGCAAAAGGATTGTTGGGCCTGCTGATGGCGATGCCATTGCTGGCCTCGGCCGAGGAAATCGGTCAGGTGTCGACAGTGTTCAAATTCGTCGGCCCGAACGACCGGATTGTGGTCGAAGCGTTTGATGATCCGAAGGTCGAAGGCGTGACCTGCTACCTGTCGCGCGCCAAGACTGGCGGGGTGAAGGGCGGTTTGGGTCTGGCTGAAGATCGCGCAGAAGCGTCGATCGCCTGTCGTCAGGTGGGGCCGATCAAGTTCAACGGCGATCTGAAGGATGGCGATGAGGTGTTCAAGGAGCGCACATCGCTGGTGTTCAAGACCATGCAGGTGGTGCGTTTCCTCGACAAGAAGCGCAATACGCTGGTGTACCTGGTCTATAGCGATCGCTTGATCGAAGGCAGCCCGCAGAATGCCGTGACGGCGATCCCGATCTTGCCATGGGTGCCCGTCCAGCAATAACTCCGCAGATACCAATGTGGGAGCGAGCCTGCTCGCGAAGAGGTCGTGTCAGTCGATAGAGCTATCAACTGGCAGATCGCATTCGCGAGCAGGCTCGCTCCCACTTTTTTTGCGCTGGATTTGTTAAATCACAGGCAATAAAAAACCGACCCTAAGGTCGGTTTTTTAATGACTACGTCGATTAAGCAGCTTCTTTCAGCGCTTTAACGTGGCCATTCAGACGGCTCTTATGACGAGCAGCCTTGTTCTTGTGGATGATGCCTTTATCGGCCATACGGTCGATAACTGGCACAGCCAGAACGTATGCAGCTTGAGCTTTTTCAGCGTCTTTTGCGTCAATGGCTTTAAC